>JALRKU010000157.1 GCA_023254755.1 Aeromicrobium sp.
GGCCATGCCGACCGCGAGCGCGAGCGCGAGGTCCTTGAGCGGACCGGTGCCGAGCACCGCAGCGCCGACGACGAGCAGCGCCACGACGGGCAGCAGCGCGGTGACCGACGTGTTGATCGACCGGACGAGCGTCTGGTTGACGGCGAGGTTCGCCTCCTCGGCGTACGTGCGGGTCGTCGTGCCGGGGATGCTGCGGGTGTTCTCCTTGACCTTGTCGAACACGACGACCGTGTCGTAGAGCGAGTAGCCGAGGATCGTGAGCAGGCCGGTCACCGTCGCCGGGGTGACCTCGAAGCCGGACCAGGCGTACACGCCGGCCGTGATGACCAGGTCGTGGGCGAGCGCGACGATGCCGGCGACCGACATGCGCCACTCGCGGAAGTAGGCCCAGATGAACACGACGACGATCAGCAGGAAGACGATCAGGCCCGTGATCGCCTTCTTGGCGACCTGCTTGCCCCAGCTCGGGCCGATGAGGTTCTGGCTGACCTCGGTGGCGCCGGCATCGGTCAGCGCCTTCTGGATCGTCTCGGCCTCGTCCTGCGTGAGGGGCTTGGTCTGGAGGCGGACCGCGTCGTCGCCCGAGGTCGACGCGATCGGGTCGCCCGCGGCCGGCACTCCCGCGTCGTCGATGGCGCTGGTCAACCGGTCGACCGTGGCGGCGTCGGACGTCTTGACCTGCGCGGTGAACTCGACGCCGCCCTTGAACTCGATCCCCATGTTGAAGCCACGCGCGACGAAGCCGATCGAGGCGAGCACGACGATCGCGACCGAGAGGGCGTACCAGAGCCGACGTCGGCCGACGAAGTCGAACGAGACGCGGCCCTCGTAGAGGTGCTGGCCGAACGTGCTGATGCGGCCCATCAGGCCTCCCCTCCCTGGGTGCCGGCAGGTCGGCTCCGGCCGATCTGCGAGACCTTGCGCCCCGAGATGCCCAGGTGCGCCGGGTCGAGTCCCGACAGCTTGTGGCCCTCGCCGAAGAACTTCGTGCGGGCCAGCAGCGACACCAGCGGCTTGGTGAAGAAGAACACCACGAAGACGTCGATCAGGGTCGTGAGGCCCAGCGCGAACGCGAAGCCGCGGACCACACCGATCGCGAAGATGAACAGGATGAGCGCCGCGAGGAACGACACCGCGTCGGCGGCCAGGATCGTGCGGCGTGCACGCTCCCAGCCGGCCTCGACGGCGAGCCGCAGCGACTTGCCCTCGCGGACCTCGTCGCGCAGCCGCTCGAAGAAGACGATGAACGAGTCGGCCGTGATGCCGATCGCCACGATGAGTCCCGCGATGCCCGGCAGCGTCAGCGTGAAGCCGACGCCCTTGCCCAGCAGCAGCACCATCGCGTACGTGATGGCCGACGCGACCAGCAGCGAACCGACGACGACCAGGCCGAGACCGCGGTAGTACAGCAGGCTGTAGACGACGACCACGAACAGGCCGACGAGGCCCGCCACGAGGCCTGCGCGGAGCTGGGTGCCTGCCAGGGTCGGACCCTCCTCCGAGACGCCGTTGACCGAGAAGGTCAGGGGCAGCGCGCCGTACTTGAGCTGGTTCGCGAGGGCCTTGGAGCTGGCCGCGGTGAAGCTGCCGCTGATCTCGGACTGACCGTTGGTGATGTGGGCCTGGCTGACCGGTGAGGAGAGGATCTCGCCGTCGAGCACGATCGCGAACGGCTGCTGGTTGGTGCTCAGCGCCTCGGTGACCTTGTCGAACGCATCGGCGCCGTCGCCCTTCATGGCGATCTGCACGACCCACTGGGCCTTCTGGGTGTCGTAGGCCTGGTCCGCGCTCTTGATCTGCGACCCCTCGATCACGGTGGGGCTGAGGATCGACACCTCACCGGTCGACGGGTTGCAGGTGACCAGCGGCGCGCTGCTGACGTCGTCGACCGTGAGCCCCTGACGGACGCACTGGAAGTTGGCCGCCAGCGTCTGCAGGGCCGCGACCCCCTCCTGGTACTTCTTCGGCAGCGTCGTGAGGCCACCGGTCTCGCCGGCGATCAGCTGGTCGACGGAGAGGTCGCTCCAGTCGAGGTCGTCGACCACCTGGGTCGCCTTCTTCACGGCGGCCTGGTCGACCTTCTCGGCGCTGCCGAGACCGCCGGCCCACACCATGCGGAACCGCATCTGGGCGGTGCGGCCGACCTCGTCGACGATGTTGCCCTTCTTCTCGCCGGGGATCTCGATGATCACCTGGTCACCGCCCTGCGTCGTGACCTCGGCCTCGGCGACGCCGGTCGCGTTGACGCGCTGGTCGATGATGTCGCGGGCCTGCGCGAGCTTGTCGGTCGTGACGTCACCGCTCGTGGCCGCGGCCTCGAGGGTGATGCGGGTGCCGCCCTGCAGGTCCAGACCCAGACGCGGCTTCCAGGCGGAGTCGTCGCCCTTGTCGCGGGTGAGGTCGAGAGCGAGCAGCAGTCCGTACAGCGCCACCACGGCGGCGAGGAAGACGATCAGGGTGCGGCCGGGACGGGGCCGGTTCCGGCGCGCGGCCGAGCGCGGAGCGGCCATCACGACGGCTCACCTCCGTCGGCGGGTGCCTCGTCGCCGACGACGCGGGCGACCGCCAGGCGTGCCACGGTCACCACCGTGTCGGCCGCGACGCGCAGCTCCACGGTCTCGTCCGACAGCGCGACGAGCTCACCGTAGATCCCACTGGTCAGCATCACCTGCTGTCCGACCTCGAGGCTGTCCTGCAGTGACACGACGGAGCGCTGCCGGGCCCGTGCAGGGCGCAGCACCAGGAACCAGAACAGGACGAGCAGGAGCACCAGCGGCAGGTACTGGACCCAGTCGGACACAGCGATCTCTCCAGGGAGTCGGCGACGGACCCACCGGCGGGTGGGCCGCCCGAAAGTGTAACCCTGCAACCATCGGGCGATCGGGCGGCCCGACGGGGATCAGTCGGACGGGTCGTCGTCGAAGGGCAGCTGTCCGGCGCTGGCCGGCGCACTGAGGCCGAGGTGCTTCCAGGCCGCCGGCGTCGCGACCCGACCGCGCGGTGTGCGGGCGAGGAAGCCGAGACGGACCAGGAACGGCTCGGCGAGCTCCTCGACGGTCTCGCGCTCCTCGCCGACCGCGACCGCGAGCGTGCTCAGGCCGACCGGACCGCCGCCGAACCCGTCGCACAGCGCGACCAGGACGGACCGGTCGAGTCGGTCGAGCCCGAGGGGGTCGACCTCGTACAGCTCGAGCGCCGCGCGGGCGACGTCGACGTCGACGACTCCGCCGGCCCGCACCTCGGCGTAGTCGCGGACGCGACGCAGCAGCCGGTTCGCGATGCGCGGCGTGCCGCGCGAGCGGGACGCGATCTCGCGACCGCCGTCGTCGGTGACCGACAGCTCGAGCAGACCCGACGAGCGCCGCACGATGTCGAGCCCCCTGCCCTGGCGCAAGCCCTGCAGGCCGGTGATGGTGCCGGCGATGCTCGGGTTGACCTGGCGGTTGCGCGACACCCAGCCGATGCTCTCGTTGTTGCGGCGTATGGCGCGGCGAAAATTGATGCCCCAGGAATCGGAAGCCGGGTTGAAGGAAATGGTCTGGAAGGGAATGCGCATCTCCCCGTACCAGCCCGTCTCATCACGGCTGGCGTCTGCCTGCCAGATGCCGTCCCAGCTGCTCTCGATCTGGGTGATGTTCTGGAACAGGCCCTCCCAGCGCACGCCATTGGCATTCACCTCGAAACGGTAGCCGTTGCGGCGATCGAGGTAGGGATCGAGGACTACTGCCAGTATGTCGTCTGGCTGCAGGCTCTGCCCCTGGCGCAGGATGTTGGCGCTGATCAGGCTGGGATCGGTTTCCCAGAAATGATGAGCGATGTAGAGCGCCTCGTCGGTGTAATAAATCCAGATTTCAGTCTTTTGAGAAGGTTCGGCGTATTCCACCGGCTCGTACTGGTGGAAGTCGTTGATCAGCAGCGCCCGCGACCAGATATCGTCATCAAG
>JALRKU010000163.1 GCA_023254755.1 Aeromicrobium sp.
GAGGTGACCATGAACGACGCCTGGGTGTGGGACATCTACCGCCCGGCGCGCTTCGCCAAGAACGTCAAGGTGCTGACCTTCAAGGACGTCAACGTCGAGGAGCTGCAGCCCAGCGAGGTCAAGCTGCCCCCCACGAGCTGAGTCGCCGTCCACAGGGGCGGATCGGACCTCGCGTCGTCCACAGGGCGTCCGTCTGCGCTGGGGCTCGAGGTCGGCGACGGCCAGGCTCGTCGCATGACCCACGCGCGCAACCTCGCGATCGGCCGGTTCGGCGAGGACCTCGCCGTCCGGCACCTGCAGCAGCTCGGACTGGTGGTCCTCGACCGCAACTGGAGCTGCCGGTTCGGCGAGATCGACATCGTGGCGCGCGACGGTGCCACCCTCGTCGTCTGCGAGGTCAAGACCCGCACGACCGACCGCTACGGAGGGCCGTTCGAGGCGATCACCGACGCCAAGGCCGTGCGGCTGCGCCGGCTGGCGGGGCAGTGGCTCGCGGAGCACCCGGTCAGCCCGGCCGCCGTGCGCATCGACGTCGTCTCGGTCGTGGTGCCCGACCGCGGTGCACCACGGGTCGACCGTGTCACGGGGGTCGCCTGATGCCCGGCGTCACGCACTCGGTGACCCTCGACGGTCTCGCGGGCCGCGTCATCGAGGTCGAGGCCGACATCGGCAACGGGCTGCCTCGCACGGTGCTGGTCGGACTCGCCGACACGATGGTCACCGAGGCGCGCGACCGCTGCCGGTCCGCGGTCGCCAACTCGCAGGCGGCCTGGCCCGACCGCCTCGTCACGATCTGCCTCGCGCCCAGCGCTCTGCCGAAGAGCGGGGTCCACTTCGACCTGGCCATCGCGATGGCCGTCGTCGCGGCCATGGGCAAGGTGCCGCCCGAGAGCCTGCGCGGCGCCGTGTTCCTGGGCGAGCTGGCGCTCGACGGCCGGCTCCGGGCCGTCCACGGCGTCCTCCCGGCCACCCTCGCGGCCGCCGAGGCGGGCTTCGAGCGCGTCTTCGTGCCGGAGTCCAACGTCGACGAGGCCGAGCTGGTCGAGGGCGTCACCGTCGTCGGGGTGCGGTCGCTGCGGCAGACCGTCGCCCTGCTCACCGGACAGCCCGAGCCCGATGACCCGCCGGTGCCGCCGCTGGTCGAGACCGGCGCGGCGTCGTGGACCAGCGGCGAGCACCTGGTGGGGCTCGATCTGTCTGAGGTCGCGGGACAGGACGACGCGCGTCTCGCGGTGCTCACCGCCGCCGCGGGCGGTCACCACCTGCTGATGGTGGGACCGCCCGGCGTCGGCAAGACCATGCTGGCTCAGCGGCTGCCCGCGCTGCTGCCCGACCTCACGCGTGAGCAGGCCCTCGAGACGAGCGCGGTGCACTCGGTCGCCGGGGTCCTCCCGGCCGACGCACCGCTGCTGACCCGGCCGCCCTTCCTCGATCCCCACCACACCGCCAGTGCCGTGTCCATCGTCGGCGGCGGCAGCCGCACCATCCGCCCGGGTGCGCTCTCGCTGGCCCACCACGGCGTCCTGTTCATGGACGAGGCGCCGGAGTTCGCCGCCAACGTCATCGAGGCGCTGCGCCAGCCGCTCGAGAGCGGACGCATCGTGGTGTCGCGCTCGGCGCAGACCGCCGTCTACCCGGCCCGCTTCCAGCTGGTGCTGGCGGCGAACCCGTGCCCGTGCGGCCTCGACGGCGCTGCTGGCGACGAGTGCCGATGCTCCCCGTTGATGAGGCGTCGCTACGCGGACCGGCTCTCGGGGCCCATCCGCGACCGGATCGACATCCACCGGGTCCTCACCGCTCCGCAGCGTCCCGAGCTGGCCGCGGCGCTGGCCGGCACGGTGGGCACCGCTCGGCTGCGCGAGATCGTCGCCGAGGCGCGAGAGCGCCAACGACAGCGGTACGTCGGCGAGCCGTGGTCGGTCAACGCCGGGGTTCCGGGAGCGGTGCTGCGCACTCGGTGGCCCGTGGTGGCCGAGGCGCGTGAGCTCGTCGACTCGCAGCTGCGCACCCGCAGCCTCAACCCGCGGTCGGCCGACCGCGTCCTGCGGCTGGCGTGGACCCTCGCCGACATCGCCGCTCACGACGTGCCCACCGTCGA
>JALRKU010000208.1 GCA_023254755.1 Aeromicrobium sp.
ACGACGGCGACGGGGACTTCAACGAGCCCGACGGCTACATCGACCACTTCCAGATCGTCCACGCGGGCGGCGACGAGGCCGACGGCGATCCGCAGCAGGGCGAGGACGCCATCTGGTCGCACCGCTGGTACGCCTTCCTGACCGACGCCGGCATCACCGGCCCGAGCCAGAACAAGCTGGGCGGCACGCAGGTCGGCGGCACGGGCGTCTGGATCGGCGACTACACGGTGCAGCCGGAGAACGGCGGCCTCTCGGTCTTCGTCCACGAGTACGGTCACGACCTGGGTCTGCCCGACGCGTACGACACCAGCGGTGGCGGCGACAACTCCAACGAGTACTGGACGCTGATGGCCCAGAGCCGACTCAACGGCAAGGGCGAGCCGCTCGGCACCCGACCGGGTGACCTCGGCGCCTGGGAGAAGCTGCAGCTCGGCTGGCTGGACTACGAGGCACTGTCGACCAAGCAGAAGAAGACGCTGAAGCTCGGGCCGCAGGAGTACAACTCCAAGAAGGCACAGGGCGCGGTGGTCGTGCTGCCCAAGAAGGAGGTCACCACCGACCTGGGGGCGCCGGCCAGCGGCACCAAGCAGTACTGGTCCGGCTCGGGTGACGACCTGGCGAACACCTTGACCGCCGACGTCGACCTCACGGGGAAGACCGGTGCGGAGCTGACGGCCAAGGTCCGGTACTCGATCGAGGAGGGCTACGACTACGCGTACGTGCAGGCCTCGACCGATGGCGGCGCCAGCTGGACGTCCCTCGACGGCACGATCGGTGGCGAGCCGATCGGCGACGACACGTCGGGCAACCCCGGGATCGACGGCGAGCAGGAGTCGTGGGCTGACCTGAAGGTGCCGCTCGACGCCTACGACGGCACGAAGGTGTCGCTGCGATTCCTGTACAAGACCGACGGCGGCCTGGCGCTGCCCGGCTTCTTCGCCGACGACGTCGCCGTCACCGCGGGTGGCGACACGCTGATCAGCGACGGTGCCGAGGGCGACCCGGCGTTCGACCTCGACGGCTTCACGGCCGTGGGGGCGAGCAAGACCGAGCTGTACGACAACTACTACGTCATGGGTCACCGCTCGTACGTCGGGTACGACAAGTACCTGCAGACCGGTCCGTACAACTTCGGCTTCGCCAACACCAAGCCGGACTGGGTCGAGCACTACCGCTACGGCCAGGGCCTGCTGATCTCGTACTGGGACACCTCGGTGGCCGACAACAACACGAGCCAGCACCCCGGCACCGGTCGCAACCTGCCGATCGACGCCCACCCGGAGCCCGTCGTCAACCTGGCGACCAACGCTCCGTGGCGAGCGCGGATCCAGGTGTACGACGCGCCGTTCGGGCTCAAGAAGGCCGACTCGATGACGCTGCACACCAACGGCAAGGCCAGCTACATCCGGTCGCAGCCCGCTCAGCCGGTCTTCGACGACACGAAGAAGTACTGGTACTCCGAGCTGCCGAACCACGGCGTGAAGCTGCCGGCGGCCGGCGTCAAGGTCCGGGTGCTGCAGCAGAAGGGCACGGGGATGACGGTCAGGTTCAACTGATCACCTGACTCCGTCCGGAGTCGACGACGGGGCGCTCACCTTCGGGTGGGCGCCCCGTTCGCGTCGTGGCAGGGGGCTCAAGGCCGGCTGTCCGTCAGGCGCCGACGACCCGGGTCGCGCGATCGATGTTGGCCCGGAGCTCCTCGGCGGTCTGCACCGGACCGTAGCCCGGCTGGTCGCGCTCGATCCGCCACGACTCGGACAACGGGCCGATGTTCACGGTGTCGTACCCGATCTCGTCGTACAGGTCGGTCACGAACGCGGCGGCGTCGGCGTGGTCGCTGGCGGTGGCGAGAGCCCGCCGCCCCGGTGTTCCCGACGGCGTTCCGTCGGTCCCGATCTGTGCCGCGGCGATGTGGTTGAACGCCTTCGCGACCCTCGACGTCGGCAGGTGCTCTTGCAGCAAGCCGGACGTCGTGGCCTCACCCGCGTCGAGCGAGGGGACGTGGCCGTCGCGCTGCGGGTAGTAGTTGTTGGTGTCGAGGACGATCTTGTCGGCGAGCTCGGCGACGGGCACGTCGTCGATGGCCTTCAGGGGCACGGTGACGACCACGACGTCGCCTGCCGCGCCTGCCTGGGCGGCCGTGGCGGCCCGCGCCCGTGGTCCCAGGTCGTCGACCAGGGCCTGGAGCGTCTCGGGTCCCCGCGAGTTCGCGATGACGACGTCGTGGCCGTGGGCGATGACGGCCTTCGCGACCGCCGTGCCGATGTTGCCTGCTCCGATGATTCCGAATGTGGTCATGACGGAGTCAGCGTCTGAGGACCGGTCCCGATTCCCGACGGTGACGCACGAGACCGTCGCTCAGCGCGACTGGACGACCTCGTCGACGGCCCCCGCGGCCCCGCCGAACTCGTCGGCGACCTCGCCCTCGGGGTCGTCGTGGCCCGACTGGGTGTGCCCGTCCTCGTCGAGTCCACGGTCGGCGTCGGCGAGCGCGCGGTGTGCGGTCGTGAGGACGGCGACGGACAGGGCGACCACGACCGCCGCGATGGCGAACGGCACGTGGACCGACGAGGCCTCGACGAGCTTGCCCGCGGCGAACGGCGCCAGGCCACCGCCGATGAACCGGACGAAGCCGTACGCGGCGGACGCGACAGGACGCTCGATCGGCGACACCATCATGACGGCCTGGGTCATCAACGTGTTGTTGACGCCGATGAACACGCCCGCGACGACGACGCACGCCACCATGCGGCTGGTGTGGGTCGGGTCGATCGCCATGACGGCGAGGTCGACCGTGAACAGCGCGAGCGAGCCGTACAGCGATCGCGCGGTGCCGAACCGACGCTGCAGCCACGGGGCACCGATCACCGAGAAGAACGCCACCAGCAGGCCCCAGCAGAAGAAGGTCCAACCGAGCTGGGTGATCGACAGGCCCATGGGGAACGGCGCGTAGCCGAGCATCGTGAAGAAGCCCCAGTTGTAGAAGAGCGCGGTCACGCTGAGCGTGAGCAGTCCGCGGTGACGCAGCGCCCGCAGCGGAGCCGACAGGCTGGTGCGGTGGTCAGGGCGCGGGGTGGCCGGGAGCAGGACGGCGGTGGCGACCAGCGCAATCGCCATCAGTGCGGAGACGCCGAAGAACGGACCTCGCCAGCTGATGTTGCCCAGCACGCTGCCGACCAGCGGGCCGGCCGCGATGCCCAGGCCGAGCGCGGCCTCGTAGAGGATGATGGCGCCGGCGAAGCCGCCGCGTGCGCTGGAGACGATCGCGGCGAGCGACGTCGCGATGAAGAGCGCGTTCCCCAGCCCCCAGCCGGCGCGGAAGGCGACGATGCCGTCGATCGATCCGCTCGCACCCGCCAGCGCGGAGAAGATGACGATGATCGTCAGGCCGATGAGGAGCGTGCGCTTCGCACCGAAGCGGCTCGACACCCAGTTCGTCACGAGCATCATCACGGCGGTGACGACCAGGTAGCTGGTGAACAGCAGCGTCACCTGGCTCTCGGTCGCGTCGAGCTGCTCCTTGAGCGCGGGCAGGATCGGGTCGACCAGTCCGATGCCCATGAAGGAGATGACGCAGGCGAACGCGACCGCGTAGACGGCCTTCGGCTGGCGGAACAGGGACCCCGAGGAGGAAGAAGGTTGCATAACGCAACCAGATTAGCGCGAGGTGCGCGCCGGTGCACCCGAGGCGGGTGTCTGACGGGTCACAACGGCGAGGTGAGCAGGGCGAGCGTGAGGGCGAGGCACCCCACCAGCCCGCCGACCGCGACCGCTCGGCCGGCGCGACCCGGCAGCGTGGCGGCTGAGGCGTTCGCGACCGCGTAGTACACCAGCACGCAGACCGACGACACGACGACGGTGGAACCGACGTCGATCGTCACGAGCAGGGCGGCAGCCGCCGCGGCAGTGGCCAGCTCCGCGGCCCACGGGGCACCGGAGCGGCGCCCGACCACGGCGAGGCGGCGGGGCAGGTGACCGTCGCGGGCCATCGCGTACGTGGTGCGGGAGACACCGAGCCCGAGGGAGAGCAGGGCGCCGGCGGCCGACACGACCGCCGCCACCGCGACCAGCCCCGCCAGTCGCGGCGCCCCGACGTCGCGGAGCGCCTCGGGGAACGGCGCCTCGGCGGAGGACAGCGTGGGTCCGAGGGCGTGCAGGAGCGCGGCGAGGGACGCCGCGTAGACCACCGCGACGAGGGCGACGGAGATCGCGATGGCACGAGGGATGGTGCGCTCGGGCCTGCGCACCTCGCCGCCCAGCGTCGCGAGCCGGGCGTAGCCGGCGAACGCGAAGAACAGCACGCCCGCCGCCTCGACGACGCCGCGGACGTCGCCGGTCGGAAGCGCGTCGTCGGCCGCGGGAGCATCGAGGAGTCGGAGCACGGCGACCACCACGACCACGAGCACGACCAGCACGATCGCGACGAGCGCACCGGTGGATCGCTGGACTCCGGCCAGGTTCACCAGCGTCACGACGAACAGGGCGACCAGTGCGGCGACGACCGGGTGCTCGGGCCACACGTGGCGGCCGATCGCCGTGGACATCACGGCGAGCGACGCGGTCTTGCCGACGACGAACGCTGCGCCGGCCAGCACGCCCCACCCGGTGCCGAGACGTTCGCGACCGTAGACGTAGGTCCCTCCGGACGAGGGATACCTCGCCGCGAGACGAGCCGACGACCACGCGTTGCAGACGGCGACCACGGCGGCGACGGCCAGGGCGGCCCAGATGCCGCGCCCCGCCGCATGCGCAGCCGTCGGGAACGCGATGAAGAGCCCGGCGCCGATCATCGAGCCGACGCCGACCGCGGTCGCGCCGACCAGACCGATGCGTCGGTCGAGGTCTTCGGGACTCATCGCTCAGACGTCGTAGTCGACGACGAGGGGGGCGTGGTCGGACCAGCGCTCGGCCCAGCTGACCGCGCGGTCGACCGTGGCGGCCGTCGCTGTCGCCGCGAGGTCGGGCGTGGCGATCTGGTAGTCGATGCGCCACCCCGCGTCGGTGTCGAACGCCTTGCCGCGCATCGACCACCACGTGTAGGGGCCGTCGACGTCGCCTGCGAGCCGGCGGTGCACGTCGACCCATCCCAGCTCGTCGAACCAGCGGTCGAAGTAGGCGCGCTCGGCGGGCAGGAAGCCGGCCTTCTTCAGGTTGCCCTTCCAGTTGCGGATGTCGCGCTCGGTGTGGCCGACGTTGAGGTCACCCGTCAGGACTCCGTGGCCACCAGATCCTCCGATCGCGGCCAGCCGCGTCGTGGCGGCGTCGAGGAAGCGGTACTTCTCGTCCTGCCGCGGCGTCTCGGCCTGGCCCGTCGGCACGTACGCCGAGACGACCGTGAGGACCGAACCGTCGGCCAGCGGCACGTCGGACTCGATCCAGCGGCCGCTGTCGGCGAACTCGTCGACGTCGAGCCCCACGCGGTGGGCGACGGGCTCGGACCGTGACAGCACCGCGACGCCGTTGCGGCCCTTGGCGGCGGCCTCGGTGTGCACCACGTGGTACCCGGTCTCGGCGACGAGGGGGCGGAGCACCTCGTCGGGGGCACGCACCTCCTGGAGCGTCACGACATCGGCGTCGCGGTGGGCCAGCCACTCGGCGATGCCGCTGCTCTGGCCACGCAGCTTGTTGTAGGCGGCCCGGATGCCGTTGACGTTGACGGTGGCGACACGAAGCACGGCTCGAGACTAGGCGACGCGTCCGACGGTTCGGGCGGCGCTCCTGTCCGGACCGGCCCGCCCCCACCTGGCGGTCTCGGCCGGGCGGTGACAGGTGCGCCGTCCACCGCCATGGCGCGACAGGGGTGCGCAGTCACCGCTCGGGGGACCGAGCGGATCAGCCGATGTCGCGGGCGGCGGCCCGGCCCGCGGCGCGGCCCGAGAACAGGCAGCCGCCGAGGAAGGTTCCCTCGAGCGAGTTGTAGCCGTGGACGCCGCCACCGCCGAAACCGGCCACCTCGCCGGCCGCGTAGAGGCCGGGGATCGGGGCGCCGGTGGTCGACAGCACCTGGGAGTCGAGGTTCGTCTCGAGGCCGCCGAGCGACTTGCGGGTGAGCACGTGCAGGCGCACGGCGATCAGTGGTCCCTTCTTGGGGTCGAGGATCTTGTGCGGCGACGCGACGCGGATCAGCTTGTCGCCCCGGTACGAGCGGGCCTGCCGCAGAGCGGCGACCTGCAGGTCCTTGGTGAAGTCGTTGTCGAGCTCGCGGTCGCGCTCGACGACCTGACGGCGCACGTGCTCCAGCTCGACGGGGGAGTGCGGGGTGAGAGCGTTCATCCCGGCGACCAGCTCCTCGAGGGTGTCGGCCACGACGAAGTCCTCGCCGTGCTCCTTGAACGCCTCGACAGGGCCGGTGGCACCCTTGGCGAGCCGCTGCTTGAGCAGCTCGCGGACGCTTCTGCCGGTCAGGTCGGGGTTCTGCTCCTGGCCCGAGAGCGCGAACTCCTTCTCGATGATCGCCTGGGTGAGGACGAACCAGGAGTGGTCGTGCCCCCTCTCTCGCAGCAGTCGCAGCGTGCCGAGCGTGTCGAATCCGGGCAGCCCGGGCACGGGCAGGCGGGTGCCACCGCCGTCGAGCCACAGCGACGAGGGGCCGGGCAGGATCCGGATGCCGTGCATCGGCCAGATCGGGTCCCAGTTCTTGATGCCCTCGACGTAGTGCCACATGCGGTCGCGGTTGACGTGGCTCGCGCCCGCGTCCTCCGCGATCTGCAGCATGCGGCCGTCGACGTGGGCGGGCACGCCGGAGATCATGTGCTCGGGTGGGGTGCCGAGCCGATCGGGCCAGTTCTTGCGCACGAGCTCGTGGTTGCCGCCGATGCCGCCCGTCGTGACGACGACCGCCTGGCCGGTCAGCTCGAAGTCACCCACGACCGTGCGCGACGTGGCGACGGCCCGCTCGGCGTCGGTCGGCTCGAGCACGGCCCCGCGGACGCCGGTGACGGTGCCGTCGGTGACCACGAGCTCGTCGACGCGGTGTCGGAAGGCGAACGTGACGAGACCGCGCTCCACACCCTGGCGTACGATCTTCTCGAACGGCTCGACGATGCCGGGGCCGGTGCCCCAGGTGATGTGGAAGCGGGGGACCGAGTTGCCGTGCCCGCCCGCGAGGCCGCCCCCGCGCTCGGCCCAGCCGACCACGGGGAAGATGCGGTGTCCCTTCTCCCGGAGCCACGCCTGCTTCTCCTGGTGGGCGAAGTGCACGTACGCCTCGGCCCACTGTCGCGGCCAGTGGTCCTCGTCGCGGTCGAACTGCGCGCTGCCCATCCAGTCCTGCAGGGCGAGGTCGACCGAGTCCTTGATGCCCATGCGCCGCTGCTGCGGCGAGTCGACCAGGAACAGCCCGCCGAACGACCAGAACGCCTGCCCACCGATGCCCTGCTCGCCCTCCTGGTCCACGAGGATCACCGAGCGACCGGCCTCGACCAGCTCGGCGGTGGCGACCAGGCCGGCGAGACCGGCTCCGACGACGACGACGTCAGCATCCATGCGCCGATTGTGCCCGACACGTAAACACCCCGTGAGATGGCTGGCACGGGCTAGCCCGATGGCACTAGATTCAGGGCGTCACAACCATCATCGTTGGGAGAAACAACCATGGCGTTCGACTTCAACGCACTGGGCAAGAACGACAAGGTGGCGCTGATCTCGGGCGCGGTGTCCACCGTCCTGCTGTTCTTCCCTGCCTACGCCAAGGCGAGCGTGGAGGCCAAGGGCGACCTCGGCGTCTCGATCGGCAGCTACTCCGAGTCCAAGTCGGCGTTCGTGGAGTGGGCCAGCCTGGGTGCACTGCTGATCCTGGCTGCGTTCGTCATCGTCGTCCTGCGAGTCGTCGTCGGCAACCTGCCGGCCGGCGTCCCGTGGAACCTCGTCACGGCTGCCGCAGCCGGCCTCGGCACGCTCATCCTGGTCATCTACGTGTTCACGTTCGGGCCCGACGTCCCGTCGATCGCGGAGGACTCGATCGACCTGAGCACCGGACCGGGCTGGTCGGGATGGATCCTGCTCGTCGCAGCGATCGTGTTCTCGGTGTTCTCGTTCTTCGGGTTCAAGGACTCGGGCGAGCAGATCCCCGAGTTCAACAAGGGGACCGACGGCACGCCGCCGCCGCCCGCACCGCCGGCTCCGCCGACGGCCTGATCCAGGCGCAGCAACAGTCCGTGAGGGGGCTCGGCTTCGGCCGGGCCCCCTTCGGCGTGCTTCGGGAGGATCAGGCCGTGAAGGGCGGGCGGTCGTCGAGTCGGACCGAGCGTCGTCCGGCCCAGCGCCAGGCGCGCGCCGTGAGGTCGCGGTCCTCGTCGGTCACGAGGTTGCCCATGACGCGCAGCGCGATCGTCATGAGCCGGTGCGAGCGCATGCCGAGCGGACCGAGCGTCGGCAGGAGTCGAGGGACCGTCAGCAGGCCCGCCAGGCGCCGAGCGATGGAGAACGCCTCGCCGTAGTGCTCGGTCAGCAGCGTGGGCCAGGCGACCGAGAGGTCCGTCGTCGTGGACAGCAGCTCCGCGCCGACGCGGCC
>JALRKU010000223.1 GCA_023254755.1 Aeromicrobium sp.
GGCGCGGGCGCCGGCGCCGCGCGGCGATGCGCGCCATGTCGGCCGCGCCGATCATGCCGGCCTCGGGCCCGAGGTGCGCCCGCACGACGAGCGCCTCGGCGCGGAAGCCCCGGCCGGTCAGTCGCTGGCCGAAGGCGGCGCGGGCCGGGTCGAGCAGCAGCTCGCGAGCATCGCTCGCCCCGCCGCCGATGACGAACAGACCCGGGTCGAGGGCCGCCGCGAGGTTGGCGATGCCGATGCCGAGCCAGTGGCCCACGTCGGCGATCCACTCGCGGCTCTGCTCGTCGCCCTCCATGGCCGCAGCGGTGACGAGGTAGCCGGTGACGTCCTCCAGCGAACCCGCCTCCTCCAGGAACCGGAGACCGAGGGGCGTGCGGGCCTCCGCGGCCTCGCGGGCGCGACGGGTGAGCACCCGTCCGCTGGCGTACTGCTCCCAGCAGCCGTTCTGTCCGCAGGGACAGTCGCGGCCGTCGGGGACCACCTGCATGTGGCCGAACTCCCCCGCGATGCCGTACTGGCCGCGGTAGGGCTGGCCGTCGAGGACGATCGCGCCGCCGATGCCGGTGCCGAGCGTGATGATGACGACGTCGGACTGGTTCTGCGCCGCGCCGAAACGGTACTCGGCCCAGCCGGCGCAGTTGGCGTCGTTGTCGACCAGCACGGGCAGACCGACCCGCCGGGACGCGGCGTCGCGCAGCGGCTCGTGCCTCCAGGCCAGGTGCGGCGCGAAGACGACGGTGGACTGGGACGCGTCGACGAACCCGGCGGCGCCGATGCCCACCGCGCGGACGGTCGGGTGCAGCTCGCGCAGCTCGGCCGTGACGTCGGCGATCGCGTCGAGCACCAGCGCCCGGTCGGTGCCCGGCGTCTGCCGCCGTGCTCGGGCGATGACGTTGCCGTCCTCGTCGACGACGCCGGCGGCGATCTTGGTGCCACCGATGTCGATGCCGATGGCGGGGCGCTCGGGGATGAGTCCGCGACGCTCGGCCATCAGCCGTCGATCCGCGAGAGGTCGGCGGCACCCACGAGGCCGGCGAGGTTGCCGAGCGTCGCGGGTCGGATGTCGATCGTCGGCCGGTGGGCCGCACCGCTCAGGTGCGACGCGAACGCCTCGCGCAGCGGGCCGAGGACGAGGTCGCCGGCCTCCCCGACACCGCCCCCGATGACGACGACGGCGGGGTCGAGCACGGCGGCCAGGCTCGCGATGCCCTCGCCCGCCCAGCGGCCGAGGTCGGCCAGCAGCTCGCGGGCGAGCGGGTCGCCGCCCTGCGCCAGCGTGGTGATCTCGGGGCCGGTGAGGCCGTCGGAGTCCGAGAAGACGGAGCGCAGACCGTCGGCGCGGGGGTCGTGGGCGTCGAGGCGCGCCTGCGCCGCCCGGACCAGGGCGCGTCCGCTCGCGTACTGCTCGAAGCAGCCGAGCTGGCCGCAGCCGCACGGCGCACCGTTCGGCACGATGCGCAGGTGGCCGATCTCGGCGGCCGAGCCGGACGCGCCGCGGACCAGGGAACCGCGGTGCACGACCCCTCCCCCGATGCCCGTGCCGATCGTGACGAGCAGCAGGTCGTCCACGTCCTCGCCCGCCCCGAACCGGAACTCGCCCCACGCGGCCGCGTTGGCGTCGTTCTCGACGACGACCGGCACGTCGACGAGGCCGGCGACCTCGGCGCCCAGCGGCTCGTCGGCCCACTCGATGTTCGGCGCGAACCGCACGGTCGAGCGATCGGAGGAGACGAAGCCGGCCGCGCCCATGCCGACCGCGTGGATCCCGCTCGCGGGCGTGACCCGGCGGACCAGGTCGGCGATGAGCGTCGGGATCTTGCGGACGTCGCCCGGGGTCGGTTCGGCGACCCGCTCGACGAGCTCGCCGGCGGCCGTGACGAGGCCGACGGCGATCTTGGTGCCGCCGATGTCGACGCCGACCGCAGGGAGCGCGGACGCAGCCGCGGAGACGTTCACGAGAGATGGTCCTTCGGGTTGACGGCCGCGTCGTACAGGTCGCGCAGCGCACGCACCACCGAGGCGGCGGAGTCGGTGACCTGCTGGACGGCCTCGGGGTTGTCGCGCACGAACGCCACGACACCGCACACGGGGCACCAGCCGTTGGGGCAGGCGTGGTCGTCGGCGGCCGCGTCGGCGTCGTCGCGCGCCGGCGGGGTGCTCAGAGCGCGGAGCAGTCGCAGCGCCTCTTCACCGACCGAGCCGACCGGTGACCCCTCGCCCGCTCCGCCGCTCACGCGGCACCGAGCGACTCGACACGCTTCTTCAGGCCCTTCAGCGCCGTGTCGATGATGACCTTCTCGGCCTTGCGCTTGAGCATGCCGAGCAGCGGGACCGAGACGTCGACCGACAGCTGGTACGTGACACGGGTGCTGCCGGCGTCGATCGGCTCGAGGACGTAGGCGCCGTCCATGGCCTTGAGCATGGCTCCCCCGCCCGCGAGCTGCCACGACACCGACGTGTCGCCGTCCCAGGTGTACGCGAGGTCGTACTCGTCGCGGATGGGCGTCGCGTCGAGCACGAAGTGCACCTGCTCGGGACGGTCGGCCGGTCCGGTGACGACCTCGGCGGACTTCATGCCCGTGGCCCACTCGGGGTACGCCGGGAAGTCGGCGATCACCGTCATGATGGCGCCGGGCGTGGCGTCGATGACGATGTCGCTGCTGGTGCGCGCCATCACTGCTCCTCGTGCTGGTCTGGCGGGCCTCGTCCGGTCGCCGCCCTTCCGGTGTCGTCATGCTATCGGTCGTGCGACCACACGGGCGACGAGCCGGGACGGTCCGTTCACGTGGCGGGAACCGGGCGAGTAGCGTGCCCCTGTGAGCACCAGCAACGCTGATCCCGGTGACCTGACCCTCGACCTGCTCGACCGCCTCCCCGAGCACCGCGACGACGTCGCGCTGTCACGCCGGGTCGACGGCACGTGGCACGACGTCACGCTGGGACGGTTCCACGGCGAGGTGGTCGCAGTCGCCAAGGGCCTGGTGGCCTCGGGCGTCGGCGCCGGCGACCGGGTCGCGGTGCTGTCGAAGACGCGCTACGAGTGGACCCTGGTCGACTACGCGATCTGGTGGATCGGTGCCGTCACGGTGCCCGTGTACGAGACGTCGTCGGTCTCGCAGATCGAGTGGATCCTGTCGGACTCCGGCGCCGTCGCGGCGTTCGTCGAGACGGCCGACCACGCGGGTCGGGTCGAGCAGACCCGCGCCGCGGCGCCTGCGCTGGCCCACGTCTGGACGATCGACGACGGCGGTGTCGACGCCGTCACGGCCGCCGGCTCCGCGGTGACCGACGAGGCCGTCGAGGCGCTCCGTGCGCAGGTCACGTCGGAGAACCTCGCGACCCTGATCTACACGTCGGGCACGACGGGGCGCCCCAAGGGCTGCCGCCTGACCCACGGCAACCTCCGCTCCGAGCTGGCCGGCGCGATCGAGCGCCTCCCCGACCTGTTCGGCCGCGAGGGCGCCTCGACCCTGCTGTTCCTCCCGCTCGCCCACGTGTTCGCCCGCATCATCCAGGTCGGCGCGATCCGCAGCGGCGCCCGACTCGGTCACACCGCCGACGTCAAGGACCTCGTCGAGCACCTCGGCGAGTACCAGCCGACGTTCGTGCTCGCGGTGCCTCGCGTGTTCGAGAAGGTCTTCA
>JALRKU010000046.1 GCA_023254755.1 Aeromicrobium sp.
CAACCGGCGCGGCCCTGGGGGCACCCCCTGCTCGGAGCGCAGCGGAGAGCTCGGGGGAGTCGACCCGGCCCTGGCCACACCCGAAGACCCGGTCCGAGCGCAGCGAGGGCCGGGTCTCGCCGTGTCGGCGGGCCGGGCAGCCAACCGGCGCGGCCCTGGGGGCACCCCCTGCTCGGAGCGCAGCGGAGAGCTCGGGGCCGCGCCGTGGCGACGCGTGGCGTGGGCGATCGACGACCGGATACGGTCGATCCCATGACCTCCGCCGCGGCCGTCTACCGCGCCGAGATCGACGTGCCCGTGGGCCGTCGATGGACCTGGGACCGGCTGCTGTGGCCCGTGCGGCTCGTGGCCGCCGGGCTCGGCGTGGTCGACGAGACGACCCTGGGTGACGTCGTCGTCCGTCGGATCGCCGACGGGGTCGAGGTGCTGCGGATCCCCGTCGAGGGCGCCGAGGAGTCGGGGAACCAGCTGACGGCGGTCCGCACCGAGCTCGCCGAGACGAGCCCCGACGAGTTCGAGGCCGCCTGGGAGATCGGGTGACCGGTACCCCCGCAGCGGGGTCCGAGGTCCCCGCGACGACCCAGGACGACTAGTGCCTCTGCTGGGTCCGGACCGCCCGCTGCCACATCCGCCTCGGCGTGTCCTGGTCGCCGGCACCTCGGGCTCGGGCAAGTCGACGTTGGCGCGCCGGGTGGCCGCGGCGCTCGACGCCCCCTACGTCGAGATCGACGCGCTGTTCCACGGCTCGGGCTGGACCCGCCGACCGGAGTTCGAGGCCGACGTCGAGCGGTTCACGGCGCAGGAGCGCTGGGTCACCGAGTGGCAGTACCCCGACGTGCGACCGCTGCTGCTCGAGCGCGCCGACCTGCTGGTGTGGCTCGACCTGCCTCGGGCGACCGTCATGCGGCAGCTGACCGCGCGCACGATCCGTCGGCGACTGCGCCGGGAGCACCTGTGGAACGGCAACGTCGAGCCCCCGCTGAGGACCTTCTGGACCGACCCCGACCACATCGTGCGCTGGGGATGGCGCACCCACCACGAGACGGCCTACCGGGTGCGCTCGGCCCTGACGCAGCGTCCGGACCTGGCGGTGGTGCGCCTGCGCAGCCATGCCGACGGCGACCGCTGGGTCGACGCCCTCCGCTGACTCAGTCCGGCACGAGCCAGAGCACACCGCTCGGCGGCAGTCGCAGCTCGACCGAGCACGGCTGACCGTGCCACGGGACCGGCTCGGTCTCGACCGCTCCGAGGTTGCCGACGCCCGAGCCGCCGTAGACCTCGGCGTCGGTATTGAGCACCTCGAGCCAGCGGCCGGCGGTCGGCAGACCCACCCGGTACCCCTCGTGCGGGCCGCCGGAGAAGTTGACGAAGCACGCCAGGGTCGACCCGTCGGCACCGAGACGCAGGAACCCGGCGACGTTGCCCGCCGTGTCGGACGCGTCGATCCAGGCGAAGCCGTCGGGCGTGACGTCCTGCGAGTACAGCGCCGGGGTGGCGCGATAGCGCCCGTTGAGGTCGGTGACGAGGCGCTGGATTCCGGCATGCATCGGGTCGTCGAGCTCGTGCCACGACAGCGAGCGCGACTCGGCCCACTCCCCCGTCTGCCCGAACTCACCACCCATGAACAGCAGCTGCTTGCCCGGATGGGCCCACATGAACGCGAGCAGCGCGCGCACCCCCGCGGCCTTGTTCCAGTCGTCACCCGGCATGCGGCCCCACAACGAGCCCTTGCCGTGCACCACCTCGTCGTGTGACAGCGGCAGCACGAAGTTCTCGGTGAAGGCGTAGCTGATCGCGTTGGTCAGCTCGCCGTGGTGGTACGACCGGTGCACCGGCTCGTGCTGCACGTACTCGAGGGTGTCGTGCATCCAGCCCATGTTCCACTTGAAGCCGAAGCCCAGCCCGCCGCCGTCGGTCGGTCGGCTGACGCCGGGCCAGGCCGTCGACTCCTCCGCGATCGTGACGACGCCGGGGTGGTGCTTGTAGACCGTCGCATTGAGCTCCTGCAGCAGCTGCACCGCCTCGAGGTTCTCGCGACCTCCGTGCACGTTGGGCAGCCACTCGTCGCGCGAGTAGTCCAGGTAGAGCATCGAGGCCACGGCGTCGACGCGCAGCCCGTCGAGGTGGAACTCCTCGATCCAGTAGAGCGCGTTCGCGACGAGGAAGTTGCGCACCTCGTTGCGGCCGAAGTCGAACACGTACGTGCCCCAGTCCAGCTGCTCACCACGGCGGGGATCGGGGTGCTCGTACAGCGCGGTGCCGTCGAACCGGGCCAGCGCCCACTCGTCCTTCGGGAAGTGCGCCGGCACCCAGTCCACGATGACGCCGAAGCCTCGGCGGTGCAGCTCGTCGACGAGGTACCGGAAGTCGTCGGGCGACCCGAACCTCGACGTCGGCGCGTAGTACGACGTGACCTGGTAGCCCCACGAGCCGCCGAACGGGTGCTCAGCGACGGGCAGCAGCTCGACGTGCGTGAAGCCCGTGGCTTCGAGGTGGTCGGCGAGCTCGGTGGCGAGCTCGCGGTAGCCCAGGCCCTGCCGCCACGAGCCGAGGTGGACCTCGTAGATGCTCATCGGCGCCGACAGCCAGTCGGTCGCGTCGCGGCGGGCGATCCACTCCTCGTCGCGCCACGTGTGGCCCGGCTCGGTGACGACCGACGCGGTGGCCGGCGGGACCTCGGTGCCGAAGGCCATCGGGTCGGCCTTGTCGCGCCAGACCCCGTCGGCTCCGTGCACCTTGAACTTGTACCGCGTCCCGGCGCCGACGCCCTCGACCCGGCCGTGCCACACTCCGCCGCCGACGGGCTGCAGAGGGTGTGCCGAGCCGTCCCAGTCGCTGAAGTCGCCGGCGACCTGGACGTCGCGCGCGTTCGGTGCCCAGACCGCGAAGTCCGTGCCGGCGCCGTCGACGTGCGCACCCAGCACGTCCCACAGTCGCTCGTGGCGACCTTCGCCGAACAGGTGCAGGTCGATCTCCCCCGGTGCGGTCACGGTGCACCCTCCTCGACGATGCGGGCGATGGACGACAGCGGCACGAGCGTCCAGTCCGGACGGTTGGCGTGCTCGTACCCGACCTCGTAGACCGCCTTGTCGAGCTCGAGCGCGCGGAGCAGGACGGCGTCCTCGCGCGGGTCGCGTCCCGCCACCGCGGCGTACCCCTCGCAGAACGCGGCGCGGTTGCGATGGGCCCACTGGGTCGTGCGCAGGATCGAGGCCTCGTCGGGGTCGGACCCGACGAGCAGCTGCTGCGCCGCGTAGTCGAACGACCGCAGCATCCCGGCGACGTCGCGCAGCGGCGACCGCAGCGCCGCCCGCTCGGTGACGCTGGCCGCCGGCTCGCCCTCGAAGTCGAGCAGCAGCCAGCCGGTGACGGTGCGCAGCACCTGCCCGAGGTGCAGGTCGCCGTGGACGGCCTGGACGGTCAGCGGTGGCGGCACGGCAGCCACGGCGTCGAACGCCTCGCGCAGGGCGGGGACGTGGACGGCGAGCTCCGGCACGTCCGCGGCCGCCCGGTCGAGCCGCGCACGCATCTGTGCCGCGGCGTCGGCGAGGCCGTCGCTGCCCACCTGCTCGGTGCCGAGCGCGGCGGCGAGGTCGGCGTGGACCGCGGCCACCGCACGGCCGAGGCGCTCGGCCTCGCCGGCGAAGTCGCCGCCGAGCTCCTCGGGCAGCGCACCCGTCGTGTCGCTCATGACGTCGCGCACGGACGTGGTGGCCATGACCCACCCGTCGGCCGCGTCGGGCAGGAACCGCTGCAGCATGCCGACCGTGACGTCCTGGCCGTCGAGCACGCCGGTGATCGAGCCGAGCGGCTCGGCGATGTGCGGCGATCCCGCCTCGCGGAGCGCCCGGTGGAGCACGAGGTCCTTGTTGACGCCCGGGGACAGCCGCCGGAACAGCTTGAGGATGTACTGGCTGCCGTAGACGAGCGACGTGTTGCTCTGCTCGGAGGTGATGGGGTGGCCGCGCAGACCGGTGGCCAGCTCCACGCCGGGCTCGGTCTCGAACCGCAGGCCGCCGATCGTGGCGTGCTCGGCGAGCAGGTCGAGCAGGGCTCCGGTGAGCTCGGCGTCGCCGCTCGCCTCGTAGCAGGTGGAGCCGTCGGCCAGCGCGATCGACGCCGACGCCGCCACGTCGGGCAGCTCGGCCTGCCGGCTCCCGACGATCAGCTGGTACGGGTCGACGCGGTCGCCCTGCGTCACCTCGACCACGAGGTGCAGCAGCATCGGGTCGCCGTCGAGCACGGTGGTCCAGGCGACCGGACGGGCGGCGTCGACCACCCGGTCCTTGCCGCCGAACCACCGCTGGGTGGGAAGCCACTCGGGCAGGGCCGCCGCGAGCTGGGTGACCAGCGCGTCGTGGTCGGGCGCCGGTGTCGTGGTCGCGCTCATGCCATGCTCCTCCTCTCGCCCTCGTCGCCGAGAACCGTGAGCTGGAACCAGTAGAACCCGTGGCCCGGCAGGGTGAGCAGGTACGGCAGCTCGCCGATGCGGGGGAACCGCACCTTGCCCGTGAGCTCGATCGGGGTCGCCCCCTCGTGCTCACCGAGCTCGAGCTCGACCGGCTGGGGGAACCTCGACAGGTTGTTGACGCACAGCACCACGTCGGTCTCGCCGTCGGCCCGCTCGAGCACGCGCTGGTAGGCCAGCACGCTGGGGTTCGACCCGCCCAGGTCGCGGAACTCGCCGGTCGCGAACGCGGGGTGCTGCTTGCGGACGTGGATCATGCGACGCGTCCAGCTGAGCAACGACGCCGCGCTGCCCTGCTGCGCCTCGACGTTGATGGCCTCGTACCCGTACGTGGGGTCCATGATCGGCGGCAGGTAGACCCGGCCGGGATCGGATCGCGAGAACCCCGCGTTGCGATCCGGCGACCACTGCATGGGCGTGCGCACCGCGTCGCGGTCGCCGAGCCAGATGTTGTCGCCCATGCCGATCTCGTCGCCGTAGTACAGCACCGGCGACCCCGGCAGGCTGAGCAGCATCGCCGTGAACAGCTCGAGCTGGTTGCGGTCGTTCTCCAGCAGGGGCGCCAGGCGCCGCCGGATGCCGATGTTGGCCTTCATCCGCGGGTCCTTGGCGTACTCGGCGTACATGTAGTCGCGCTCGTCGTCGGTGACCATCTCGAGCGTCAGCTCGTCGTGGTTGCGCAGGAAGATGCCCCACTGCGTGCCGTCGGGGATCGCCGG
>JALRKU010000340.1 GCA_023254755.1 Aeromicrobium sp.
CGCAGCTGCACATGCCGCTGCAGTCGGGGTCGGACACCGTCCTGAAGGCGATGCGTCGCTCCTACCGACGCGAGAAGTACCTCGGCATCATCGAGCGTGTCCGCGCCGCGATGCCGCAGGCAGCGATCACGACCGACATCATCGTCGGCTTCCCCGGCGAGACCGAGGAGGACTTCCAGCAGACCATGGACGTCGTCCGCGAGGCCCGCTTCACCAGCGCCTTCACATTCCAGTACTCGCGCCGTCCCGGCACGCCCGCCGCCGAGCTGCCGGAGCTGCCGAAGTCGGTCGTCAAGGACCGCTACGACCGGCTCCAGGTGCTGCTCGACGAGATCGCCTGGGACGAGAACCGCAGCCTCGAGGGCGAGGTCGTCGAGCTGCTGGTCGCGGACAAGAAACATGCGGGCGGTCGCAAGGACGCCGAGAACCAGCGCCTCACGGGACGCGCTCGCGACAACCGACTCGTCCACTTCGTCCCCGGTGACCGCGAGGTGCGCCCCGGTGACGTGGTCGAGGTGCGCATCACCCACGCCGCGCCGCACCACCTGGTCAGCGACGACGCCCCGCTGTCGTACCGCCGCACGGCCGCTGGCGACGCCTGGGAGCGCCGTCAGGGGCAGACCGAGGTCAAGCCCGGCTCCACCAGCCTCGGGATGCCGACGCTCGGCGTCCCCGCGCCGCTGCCGCCGGCCCCCGCCTGCGCGATCTGAGCCTCACACCACCAGGGTCGGGTGCAGCCGGCTGATCGTGATCCGCTGGCGGCGATAGGCCGCGAACGACGTGACCGCCAGCGCCGCGACCGTGAACACCCCGAGGACCACGAAGTCGCTCGTGATCGCCGAGCCCCCGCCCGACGTCGCGGCACGGAACAGGTCGACGACGTAGGTCATCGGCAGCAGGTCGTGCAGCAGGCCGAAGAAGCCCGGTGCGGTCTCGATCGGGTACGTGCCGCCGGCCGACGTCAGCTGCAGGCACACGAACACGATGGCCAGGAAGCGGCCGGCCGCGCCGAACAGGGCGACGAACATCTGGTTGAGCGCCGTGAACACGATCCCGGCCGCCAGCGCGCTGCCGAGCAGCAGCAGCGGACGCTCGACGTGGATGCCCAGGACGCCCTCCACGACCGCGACCAGCAGCCCGGCCTGGACGACCGACAGCAGGGCGCCCGGAGCGAATCCGGCGAGCGCCGTGCGGACCGAGCCGGCCGTCGACGCGATCGCGCGGGCCGACAGCGGCCGGAGCAGCAGGTAGATCGCCATCGCGCCGACCCAGAGCGCGAGCGCCATGAAGTACGGCGCGAGCGCCGAGCCGTAGTTGCCGACACCGTTCAGGCGGTCGGCCGCCTCCTCGATGGGGCTGGCTGCGGTCGACGCGAGCTGCTCGCGGTCCTTCTCGTCGGCGTAGTCGGGCACGTCGTCGCGGCCGTCGGTCAGGCCGGCCTGCAGCTGGTACGCACCCTCGGCGAGCCGCTGCGCGCCGTCGGCAAGCCCTGCGCTGCCGTCTGCGAGCCGATTCGCGCCGTCGACGGCCTCCCCGGTGCCTGCCGCGAGCCGGTCGGCGCCGTCCGAGGCGTCACCGATCGCTCCGACGAGTCGCGGGACGCTGCGTGCCAGCTGCTCGGTGCCGTCGGCCACCCGGTCGGCGCCGTCGGCGAGCTCGGCGGTGCGGTCCTGCGCCTCGGAGACGTCGCCACGCACGTCGCCCACGACGGCCTTGAGGCCGTCGGCCTGGTCAGCCGCGTCGCGCAGTCCCTGGCACGACGGGGGGGCGGGCGGGTTCTGCTCGCACTGGTCCGCGAGCCGGTCGAGCTCGGCGGCGAGCTCGTCGATGCGCGTGTCGGCGTCCTGCGTGGCGTTCAGGATCGCGTCGCCGACCTGCTTGACGACGCCGGCGATCTCGGCGTTGCCGGCGGCGACCTGGCGGGCTCCGTCGGCCAGTCGGCGGGACTGACCGGTGAGGGGAGCGGTCCGCCGGTCGAGCGTGCCGAGGCCGTCGGCCAGCTGGGAGGCCCCGCTGTCGATCGTGCCGAGTCCGCTGGCGAGCTCGGACGCGCCGTCGTCGAGCCGGCCCGCACCGTCGGCCAGCTCGCTGGCGCCGTCGCCGAGGTCACGGGCACCGCCGGCCGCCTCCCCGAGCGCCTTCCTCACGTCGGTGAAGCCGAGATAGACGTTGTCGAGATAGGTCTCGGTGACCTGGGCGTTCAGCGACGACCGCGCGGCGGCGAGGATCGTCTGCGCGATCGTGCCGTTGATGTAGTTGACGGCGTCGTTGGTCTGCAGGTCCAGTCGCCCCTGCACCGCGTCGGCCGGGTCGCCGGAGGTGGACGTCGCGGCGGCCGAGAGGTTCTTCGGGATCGTGAGGACGGCCTTGTACCGGCCGTCGGCCAGGCCCTTCGCGGCGTCGGAGGCGTCGGTGAGCCGCCAGTCGTAGTTGTCGCTGGAGTCGTCGCCGATGAGGTTGGCGGCCAGCTGCCGACCGACGGCGACCGGCTGGTCCTTGCCGTCGCGGTCCGGGACCTGCACGACCTCGTCGTCGTTGACGATGGCCGCGCTGACGCGGTCGAGGTTGCCGGTGGGGTCGAGGTTGGCCCAGATGTACAGCGCGCCGTAGAGCAGCGGGACGACGGTCACCGCGACGATCGCGACACGGGTGAGCCGACTGCGCCGGAAGCGCGCCAGCTCGAACCAGGGCAGGGTGGGGGCAATCATCACAGCATCAGCTCGCCGAGGGTGCGGGAGGTGTCGAGCTCCAGCAGGTGGAGTCGACCGCGATCTCCCAGGAGGGTGGGTGCGGGTGCCGACGACGCCGACTGGACGCCGGCGACGAGCGCGGTGCCGGTGCCGTCGAGCAGCGCCTGCAGCGTGGACCAGAGGAGGCGCAGCGCCTCGTGGGAGCGCACGGCGTCGGCGTCGTCGACGACGACCAGCGTGGGGGAGTCGACGAGGGCGAGGGCGACGCCCAGGGTCGTGCGCTCCAGCGGTGACAACGACGCGACGAGTCTCGAGCCGGGCACCGGTTCGTGCGTCGTGCCCGCCGCGACGTGCGCGTCGGCGAGGGCGTCGTTCCAGCGGTCGCGGACCGGCGTGACGCGCGACCGGCTCACCCAGAGCCCGAAGCGGCGGATCGACAGCCTCTCGGCGATGTGCTGGTCGACCGTGAGGTTGTCCTCGAGGTCGTTGAGTCCGCGCACCTCGGCCAGGGCGACGGCCCGGCGGACGGCACGCGACTCCTGCGGCAGCAGATGTCCCGCGACCCGCAGGCGCCCCTCGTCGTAGCCCATCCGACCGGCGAGCGTCAGCAGCAGCGCCGTCTTGCCCGAACCGCTTGGACCGTGGACCACGAGCCAGTCGCCGGCGGGCAGCGTGACCGTGACGTCGTTGTACACCAGTCCGTCGGGGCCGCTGGTGGTGAGGCCGGCCGCGCTGATCGCGGCTGTCGACCCCGGCTCGGGCCAGGAGGCCAGCTCTACCCGGCGGTGCAGCGCCTCGCCCTCGACGTCGACGTGCGGCATGACCTTGTCGAGCCGCCGGGGCAGCCGCCACGACGCGGCGCCGAACAGCTCGAGCACGGCCGGTGCGAACAGCATGCGGATGAGGAACGCGTCGACGAACACGCCGACGGCCAGAGCGAACGCGATGGGTCTGACGCCCGGATCGCCCTCGGGCACGAACGCCGCGAACACCGCGAGCATGATGACGGCTGCCGCGGTGACGACGCGCGAGCTGCCGACGAAGCCGTCGACGATGGCGCCGTGCGGATCGCCGTGCTGGACGTACTCCTCCTTCATGCGCGACATGAGGAAGACCTCGTAGTCCATCGACAGGCCGAACAGCACCGCGATCAGCATGATCGGCAGGAAGCTCATCAGCGGTCCGGGTTGGTCGAGGTTGACCAGGGGGCCGAGCCAGCCCCACTGGAACACCGCCACGACGGCGCCGAACGCCGTGCCGGTCGAGAGCAGGAAGCCGAGCGTGGCCTTGAGCGGCACCACGACCGTGCGGAACACGATCATCAGCAGCAGCACCGACAGCCCGACCACCGCGATGCCGAACGGCAGGAGCGCATCGGCGAGCCGGTCGGACACGTCGATGCCGCCCGCGGTCAGGCCCGTGACCTGGACCTTCACGGCGTCGCCGTGCTCGGCCTGCCACGTGGGGGCCATCGCGCGGATCCGGTCGACGAGCTCGTGGGTGGCCTCGTCGGACGGCCCGGTGGTCGGGATGACCTGCCAGATCGCGGTGTCGCCGGTGCGGTTGGGCGTCGCGAGGCCGATCGCCGCGACGCCGGGGAGCGCCTCCAGATCGGCCTTGACGTCGTCGACCACGCCCACCGGGTCGGTCGACGTGATGATGTCGGCCGTCAGCAGCAGCGGCCCGTTGTAGCCGGGGCCGAAGTGCTCGTCGACGAGCTCGAACGCGAGTCGCTGGGTGCTGTCGTGCGGTGCGGAACCGTTGTTCGGCAGCGCGAGGCGCAGGTCGGGAGCGGGCAGCGTCGTGACGGCGCAGCCGACGACGATCACCGCGATCGCGATGCGGGGGAACCGGGTGACACCGGTGACCCACCTGCGCGAGAACGAGCCTGGCGGACGGTCGGCGTCGGGCATCAGGCGGTCGCCGGCGCGGCCGAGCAGCGCGGGCAGCAGCGTCAGGGCCACCACGACGGCGACGACGACGGCGAAGGCGGCCCCGATCCCCATGACGGTGAGGAACGGGATCTGGGCGATCGCGAGGCCGGCCAGCGCGATCACGACGGTGACGCCGGCGAAGACGACGGCCGAACCGGAGGTCGCGGTGGCGCGGGCTGCCGACTCCTCGGGGTCGATGCCGGCGAGGAGCTGCTCGCGGTGTCGCGACACGATGAACAGCGCGTAGTCGATGCCCACCGCCAGGCCGACCATCAGGGCGAGCAGGGGTGCGGTGCTTGAGATCGTGACGAACGTCGTGGCCGCGAGGATCAACGCCGACGAGACGATGACGCCGACGAGAGCGGTGACGATCGGT
>JALRKU010000403.1 GCA_023254755.1 Aeromicrobium sp.
GGTCGGGTCGGAGTCGAGGTCGACCATGTTGCCGGCCTCCTTCGCCGCCGACGTCCCGCTGTTCATCGCGACGCCGACGTCGGCAGCGGCGAGCGCCGGTGCGTCGTTCGTCCCGTCGCCGGTCATGGCGACCAGGCGCCCTCCCGCCTGCTCCTTCCTGATCAGCGCCATCTTGTCCTCGGGCGTGGCCTCGGCGAGGACGTCGTCGACCCCCGCCACACGGGCGATCGCCGCTGCGGTCAGGGGGTTGTCACCGGTCACCATCACGGTGCGGATCCCCATCGAGCGCAGCTGGGCGAACCGCTCGACCATGCCCTCCTTCACGACGTCCTGCAGCCTGATGACGCCGACGACGCGGCGCTCGCCGTGCGCCGTCGCCTCGGCGACCACCAGCGGCGTCCCACCCGTTCCGGCGATGTCGTCGACGATCACCCGGACCGCGTCCGGCATCTCGGCACTGGTCCACGCCGCGACGGCCGAGCCGGCGCCCTTGCGGATCATGCGGCCGTCAGGCAGGTCGAGACCGGACATGCGGGTCTGCGCCGAGAACTCGACCAGCTCCGTCGCCTCGGGAAGCTCGAGGGGTTCGGCGCCCTGCTCGCGCGCCAGGTCGACGATCGAGCGACCTTCGGGCGTCAGGTCCGCCAGGCTCGCGAGCAGCGCGACGTCGCGCACCTGGTTCGCCGTGTGGTCCGGCGCGGGGACGAACTCGGTGGCGCGCCGATTGCCGTAGGTGATGGTGCCGGTCTTGTCGAGCAGCAGCGTGCTGACGTCGCCGGCGGCCTCGACGGCTCGGCCCGACGTCGCGAGCACGTTGACCCGCACCAAGCGGTCCATGCCGGCGATGCCGATCGCGCTCAGCAGCGCGCCGATGGTGGTCGGGATGAGGCACACGAGCAGGGCGACCAGCACGATCGTGCTCTGTGGAGCCCCGGCGTAGTCGGCCATGGGCGAGACCGTCGCGACGGCGAGGAGGAACACGATCGTCAGGCTCACGAGCAGCACGGACAGGGCGATCTCGTTCGGTGTCTTGCGCCGCTCGGCTCCTTCGACGAGCGCGATCATCCGGTCGAGGAAGGTCTCCCCCGGCGCCGCGCTGATCCGCACGACGATGCGGTCGGACAGGACGCGCGTGCCACCCGTGACGGCGGAGCGGTCGCCCCCGGCCTCTCGGATGACCGGGGCGGACTCGCCGGTGATCGCCGACTCGTCGACCGAGGCGACGCCCTCGACGACGTCGCCGTCCCCCGGGATCACCTGTCCGGCCTCGACCACGACGCGATCACCCACGGCGAGATCCGTGCCGGGGACGTCCTCCTCCCCGTGATCGGTGAGCCGACGCGCGACGACGTCGGTGCGCGCCGCCCGCAGCGACGCGGCCTGGGCCTTGCCGCGGCCCTCGGCGACCGCCTCCGCGAGGTTGCCGAACACCACCGTGAGCCAGAGGAACGCCGCGACGACCCAGCCGAACGTGCTCGGATCGCCGATCGCGATGACCGTGGTCAGGACCGAGCCGATCCAGACGACGAACATCACCGGGCTCCGCCACAGGTGACGGGGGTCGAGCTTGCGCAGCGCCGCAGGAAGCTGCTTCACCAGCGTGTGGACGGTCATGACAGGGCCTCCGCGAGAGGGCCGAGCGCCAGCGTCGGGAAGTACGTGAGCCCGCTGACCAGCAGGATCACACCGACGAGCAGCCCGGTGAACAGGGGTGTGTGGGTGGGGAGGGTGCCGGACGTCGCCGGCACCGTGCCCTGACGGGCGAGCGAGCCGGCGAGGGCGAGCACGAGCACGATCGGCACGAACCGGCCGAGCAGCATCGCCGCAGCGAGCGAGAGCTGCAGGAACGTCGACGTGACGGTGAGACCACCGAACGCCGAGCCGTTGTTGTTCGCTGCGGACGTGAACGCGTAGACGACCTCGCTGAAGCCGTGTCCCCCCGGGTTGCCCATCGCGTCGGGCGTCGATCCCAGGGAGATCGCCAGGCCCGAACCCACGAGGACCAGCGCGGGCGTCACCAGGACGTACAGGGCGACCAGGGTCATCTCGCGCGAGCCGATCTTCTTGCCGAGGATCTCCGGCGTGCGGCCGACCATGAGGCCTGCCACGAACACCGTGACGATCGCCATCACCAGGATCCCGTAGATGCCGGCCCCGACGCCGCCCGGCGACACCTCGCCGAGCATCATGTTGAGCATCGTGACGCCGCCGCCGAGCGGCGTCAGCGAGTCGTGGGAGGCGTTCACCGCGCCCGTCGACGTGCCCGTCGTGGAGACCGCGAACAGCGCCGAGGCCCACTCCCCGAACTGGGTCTCCTTGCCCTCCATCGCGGCGCCGGCGGCGGAGGCCGCCTGCCCCTGCCCGCTGACCTCGGCCCAGGTGGTCGCGGCGAGGGCCCCGAGCCACAGCACGGACATCGCCCCGAGGATCGCGTAGCCCTCCGTGCGGTGGCCCGTGAGGGTACCCACGGTGCGGCACAGGCTGACGGGGATCACCAGCATGAGGAAGATCTCGACCAGGTTGGACAGCGGCGTCGGGTTCTCGAACGGGTGCGCCGAGTTCGCGTTGAAGAAGCCGCCGCCGTTGGTGCCGAGCTCCTTGATGGCCTCCTGGCTCGCCACCGGCCCGCCCGGGACGACCTGGGTCGCCCCGTTGATCGTGTGGGCGGTGGTGTCGGAGAAGTTCTGGACCACGCCGAGCAGCACCAGCACGACGGCGCCCACCAGGGCCGCCGGCAGCAGGATGCGGGTCACGCCCCGCGTCAGGTCGACCCAGAAGTTGCCGAGCTCGTCGCGGCGCGCCGCGGTAGATCCCCGCACGAGGGCCACGGCCACGGCGAGGCCGACGGACGCCGACAGGAAGTTCTGGACCGCGAGACCGGCCATCTGGGTCGTGAAGCCCAGCGTCGACTCCCCCGCGTAGGACTGCCAGTTGGTGTTGGTGACGAACGAGACCGCCGTGTTGAGCGACATGTCCCACGGCACGCCGGGCAGGCCCCGGTCCCACGGGAGCGCGCGCTGGCCGACCTGGATCAGGAACAGCACGAGGATGCTGACGCCGGAGAACGCCAGGACGCTGATCGTGTAGGCCCGAGCGGTCTGCTGCGCGTCGGGCGCGACGCCGATCGCACGGTAGGCGAGCCGTTCGGCCTTCAGGTGTCGGGTGGAGGTGAGGGCTCTGGCCATGTAGTCGCCCAGCGGGGCGTGCACGACGGCGAGCAGGGCGAGAAGGGCTGCGATCGTCAGCAGCCCCGACACGGTGTCGGACATGCGGGCCTCAGAAGCGGTGCGGGAAGACGAGCGCCGCGACGAGGTAGCCCAGGAGGCCTGCCACGATCACGAGCAGCACGAGGGATGCGATGGACATGGACCCATCGCACACCCGGTTCGACCCGTGGCCGGTGCTGCTGACGCAGGCCTGACGGATCTTGACGCGGTCTTGACGCGCCGGTGCCCGTCAGCCCGTGACGGTGCGGCCGGCGAACGCGGCGAGTCGCTCGTACGGCCCCGCGCCGGCGGGCGCGGGCTGCTCCGGCTCGAACGCACCCTGGCGCAGCTCGTCGCTGAGCGCACCGCTCATGAAGTCGTGGCCCACCTCGGCCACCACGGGGTCGAGGTCGCTGACGTCACGACCGAGACCGGTGGCGAGATCGTAGGCGTGGACGGCGAGCTCGCCGGCAGCCATGCCCTCGGGGAAGAGGTCGCCGGCCGTCGCGACCGCCTCGAGCAGGTCGTCGGCGGCGAGGTGGAACGCTGCCGCCGGGTCCTCGTGGTGGGGGACGTTGGCGCTCCAGTCGATCTGGTCGCCGCGGGCCATGCCCGCCATCGCGGTGACGGAGAAGACCAGGTGGTCGGCGAGGTCGCGCACCGCCCAGTCCGAGCACGGCGTGGGACGGCCGAGGTCGGTCGGGCCGACGGCCTCGAGCAGCGTGTCGATCTGGGCGAGCCCTCGGGCCAGGACGGAGTCGGTCATGTCGTCCAGTGAACTGCCGACCACCGACGTCCGCCAGTGCTCGGAGTCCTGTGACCCCTGCCCTACCGACGGGTAGGGGCCATCGGCATACTGACGAGAGTTTCGTCTGCAGGAAGAGAGCCCGTGCGCAATCCCCGAGCGTTCCTCCGTCCGCTGGCCGTCGGCGCCCCCGCGCCCCTGGCGGACATCCCGTTCAAGCCGAGCCGGATGATCCACTTCTTCGACCCGAGCAACCCGAAGATGGCCGAGAAGGTGCCGTCGATCGCGGCCAAGGTCGACATCATCCTGGGCAACCTCGAGGACGCCATCAAGACCGAGAACAAGGAGGCCGCGCGCCTCGGCCTCGTCGAGATCGCGAAGAAGACCGACTTCGGCGACACCCAGCTGTGGGTGCGCGTCAACTCGCTCGACTCGCCGTGGGTGCTCGACGACCTCACGACGCTCGTGACCGAGATCGGCGACCAGCTCGACGTCATCATGGTCCCCAAGGTCGAGGGCGCGCAGGACATCCACTACGTCGACCGCCTGCTCGCGCAGCTGGAGGCCAAGGGCGGCGTGCAGAGGCCGCTGCTGGTGCACGCCATCCTCGAGACCGCTCAGGGCGTCGCCAACGTCGAGGAGATCGCCGGCGCCAGCCCGCGCATGCAGGGCATCAGTCTCGGGCCGGCCGACCTCGCGGCCAGCCGCCGCATGAAGACCACCCGGGTCGGCGGCGGTCACCCGGGCTACCTGGTGCGCCAGGACCCCACGGGCGACGACCTCACCGAGGGCCGCGCCACCTACCAGCAGGACCTGTGGCACTACACGATCGCGCGCATGGTCGACGCCTGCGCCGCCAACGACATCCTGCCGTTCTACGGCCCCTTCGGTGACATCAAGGACGTCGTGGCCTGCGAGGACCAGTTCCGCAACGCGTTCCTGCTGGGCTGCGTCGGCGCGTGGAGCCTGCACCCCGTGCAGATCGACATCGCCAAGAAGGTCTTCTCCCCCAGTTCCGAGGACGTCGCGCACGCCAAGGAGGTCGTCGAGGCCATGGGCGACGGCTCGGGCGCGGTCATGATCAACGGCAAGATGGAGGACGACGCCTCCTGCAAGCAGTGCCTCGTGATGCTCGACCTGGCCAAGGCCCTGGCCGAGCGCGACCCCGAGCTCGCCGAGCTCTACGCCCTCTGAGGAGACGACGATGACTGACATCCGCCCCCGCCGCTCCGTCCTCTACATGCCGGGCGCCAACGAGCGCGCGCTGGAGAAGGCCAAGACGATCGATGCCGACGCGCTCATCCTCGACCTCGAGGACTCCGTGGCCCCCGACAGCAAGGAGCAGGGTCGCGCCAACGTCGTGGCCGCCGTGCAGTCCGGCGAGTACGGGCACCGTGAGCTCGCC
>JALRKU010000061.1 GCA_023254755.1 Aeromicrobium sp.
ACAGCGGTGACGGCAACGGGCGCCGGGTGCTCGCCACAGAGGCCGAGTTGCTCGAAGGCACTCGTCTCGATCCCGTATCAGCTGATGGAACTGGCGGGAGAGCGGTCGTGCACACGGCGCAGGGCGGCGACGAGGGCTGCGTCAGGACACGGGCCCGCACCGAGTGGGGATGGTCCGAGTGGAGCGGCAGGATCTGTGGCCGCGCTGACCCGCGCAAGGTCACCGTCAACTTCGCCAACGCACCCGATCCGACCGACAACTGCAGCGCCAAGTGCGACTGGGTCCGGTTCTCCGTCGAAGGATTCGCGCCTGGGACTTACACAGCGACAGCGACCCAGGAGGGCGATGGGTCTTTCGGCTACCCGAGGTCCTTCTCTGTCGGTGGCGACGGTCGAGGTGGGTTCCAAGGCAACCACTGGTACACGGGCTACAACGGCGCCGTGATCGTCACGGTCGATGGGGTCAGTGGCCGTGCAGACCCGCCGACGTCCTGACCGCACCTCCACCCATCCCGAAGACGAAAGGCACCTCCCATGACCCTCACCCCCGACCAGACCGCGTGGTTCGCCACGACCTTCGGGCAACTCGTCACGAACGTCGAGCGTGCCGTCGTCGGCAAGACCCACGTGATCCAGCTGGCGATCACGTGCCTCGTCGCCGAGGGGCACCTGCTCCTCGAGGACTACCCGGGCACCGGCAAGACCTCGTTGGCGCGAGCCATGGCGCAGACCCTGCACGGCAAGCAGAACCGGATCCAGTTCACCCCGGACCTGCTGCCGAGCGACGTGACGGGGGTGACCATCTACGACCAGGCGTCACAGAAGTTCGAGTTCCACCAGGGACCGATCTTCGCGAACGTTGTGCTGGCCGACGAGATCAACCGCGCCTCGCCCAAGACGCAGTCCGCGCTGCTCGAGGTGATGGAGGAGGGCCAGGTCACCGTCGACGGCGTCACCCACCCCGTCGGCCGACCGTTCATGGTGATCGCGACGCAGAACCCCATCGAGCAGGCGGGGACCTACCGGCTGCCCGAGGCCCAACTGGACCGGTTCCTGATGAAGTCCTCCATCGGCTATCCGGACCACGCGAGCACCGTCCAGATCTTGGCGCAGGCGCCCCAGGGGCGATCCGGCCTGGTGCTCGACCCGATCATCAGCACCGAGAACGTCGGCAGCATGATCGACCTTGCGGCGCAGGTCCACGTCGAGGAGGCCGTCCTCGAGTACGTCTCGACGCTCGCCGAGGAGACGCGGAACGCTCCCGACGTCCTCCTCGGTTGCAGCGTCCGAGCGGGACTGGCGCTCGTGCGTGCAGCGCGGGTGTGGGCCGCTGCGTCCGGGCGGAACTACGTCCTGCCCGACGACGTCAAGGCGCTCGCCCAGCCCGTCATGGCTCACCGGATGGTGCTCGATCCCGAGGAGGAGTTCCGCGGCAACACGGCGGAGAAGGTGCTCGCGCGCATCCTCGACCAGGTCGAGTCCCCGCAGGAGCGTGCCACGGCATGACCACCACCGCAGGGGTCGACCGAGGGTCGGCGGGGCGCAGGATCGTCGCCGTGCGCCGCCGCGTCGTGAACGAGGCGCTCGATGCCCGTGCCTGGGCCGTCGACCGCACGGAGCGTCCTCGACGGCTGCTGCGGCCGCTGACCTCGGTCGTGACCCCGACGGCCTGGGTGCTGGCGGCACTCGTCGTCGCCAGCGGCTGGGGCGCGCTGAGGCTCGGATGGGTCGAGCTGCGCGTGGTCGCGGCGTTCCTCCTGGTGCTGCTCGCGATCTGCACGGTCTTCGTGCTCGGCAGGCACCAGCTCGCGGCGCGGCTCGACCTGACCCGTGACCGCGTCGTCGTGGGAGAACGGGCGAACGGCCGGTTGGTGCTGATCAACCAGTCATCGCGCCGCACCCTGCCGATGACGATCGAGCTGCCGGTCGGACCCACCGGGGCGGCGTTCGACCTGCCGTCGCTCAAGGGCTCGACCGAGCACGAGGACCTGTTCGCCATCCCGACCTCACGACGTGCCGTCCTGACGGTCGGGCCCGTGCGAACCGTCCGTGCCGACCCGCTCGCCCTGCTGCGGCGCGAGCAGGACCTGACCGACGAGCAGCTGCTCTACGTGCACCCACGCACGGTCCGCATCGAGGGGTCTGCGGCGGGCTTCATCCGAGACCTCGAGGGTCAGACGATCCGCAAGATCACCGACAGCGACGTGGCCTTCCACGCGTTGCGGGGCTACGTGCCGGGCGACGACCGCCGATACATTCACTGGAAGAGCAGTGCCCGCACCGGAACGCTGATGGTGCGGCAGTTCGAGGAGACCCGCCGGTCGCACCTGCTGGTCGCACTCAGCACCCGCCTCGACGACTATGCGTCCGACGAGGAGCTCGAGCTCGCCGTCGGGGTCGCCGGCTCACTCGGCGTGCAGGCGATCGCCGACGACCAGCAGGTGTCAGCGGCGACGTCGCTGCGACGGCTGCGGACACCGACGGCGACCACGTTCCTCGACGAGCTGTCGGGCGTCGAGTACGAGGCCCGCGCGCCGCGGCTGTCCGAGGTCGTCCGTCGCCTCGCTCGCGAGGTCCAGGGCGCCAGCGTCGCGATCATCGTCTGTGGCTCGGTCGTGGACGCCGCGGAGCTGCGTCGAGCGCGTCGTCACCTACCGCTCGACGTCCGGACCGTCGTCGTGCGGGTCGAGGACGGCGTGGCGCCGACGATTCGTCGGATGGCCGACGTCTCGGTGAGCACGGTCGGTCGTCTCGACGACCTGCCGACCGCGATGCGCAAGGTCGCGGTGTGAGCGCCCCGGTCGCCGTCGGACGCCGCGTTGTGGCGCTCGACGCGGCGGTGCTGCTGGTGGTCGTGCTGGGGGCGGCCTCGCCGCTGGCCGACGCCTATGCGGGACGGCGATGGGCCGTGGCTATCGCCGGGGGAGTCCTCCTCGCCGCGGCAGCGACGCTACTCGCCCGACGTCTGCAGTGGGGCGCCGTGCTCACGACGCTTCTCCTCGTCGTGCTCCTCGTCCTCGTCGGGCCCGCGCTCGCGGCGCCGGACCACGTCCGGGTCGGAGTGCTCCCGACACCCACGGCGGAGCACGAGCTGCTGACCGGCGTCGTCGACGGATGGCGCAACGCCCTGACCCTCCCGGTGCCTCTCGGCACCGACTACCGGGTGCTGGTCGTCCCGCTGGTGATCGGAGTCCTCGGTGGCCTGGCCGCGACCACCTTCCTGTGGCGCACCCGGTGGCCGTCGATCGCGGGGCTGGCGGTCGTCGCGGTGTTCGTCACCGCTGCCGCGTTCGGCTCCCGAGCGGCGGAGCTGCCCTGGGCCCGAGGGGTGGCGCTCACCGTCGTGGTGCTCGTCTGGCTCCGCTGGCGCGCGCTGCGCACCGTCCGGACCTCCTGGACCCGTCGAGTGGCACTGACCGGCGCGGTGCTCGCTGTCGCCGGAGCGGCAGGGGTGGGCCTGGCGGTGGCGACCGCCGGCGACGACCGACGAGAGGTCCTGCGCGACTACATCGACCCACCGCTGGAGGAGCTGGCCTTCAAGAGTCCGCTCGCCAAGTTCCGCGACTACTACCTCGAGCAGGAGAGCGCGGTGCTCTTCCGTGTCGACGGACTCCCCGAGGGGGCGCGGGTGCGACTGGCCACGATGGACCAGTTCGACGGCATCGTCTGGAACGTGTCGACGGTCGACGCCACCACCGGTTCGGCGGCGTTCGAGCGGGCGTCGGCGTCGGACTCCTCGAACCCGCTGACGGTGACCATCGAGGACTACACGGGCCCCTGGGTGCCGACGGTCGGCGGGTCCGATGGCGTCACTCTCGCTGGTGATCCGGGCGACCGCCAGCTGTTGACGAATCCTGAGACGGGCGCCGTCGCGATGCTGGGCGACGTGCGACGTGGTGATGTCTTCACCGTGGACTGGGAGCCGGTCGACGCACCGACGGACGCGGGAGCGGTGGACGGCACGGTGCGCGTTGTGCCGCCGGACCGCAAGCTGCCGCAGCTCGACAAGATCGCGCAGGGCTGGGTCGCCCAGGCCGGGGCCGCGGGTGGTCTCGACACCGCCGGTGCGATCAGCGACGGCTTCGCCAAGAACGGGTTCTTCAGCGACGGCCGCAAGGACGACCCGGTGCAGGTGCCGGCGGGCCACGGGGCGCGGCGGATCGCGAACCTCGTCGCCGACCCGGGCCGGATGATCGGCAACGAGGAGCAGTACGCCTCGGCCCTCGCGGTCGAGCTGCAGACCCTGCAGATGCCCGCTCGGGTCGTGCTGGGCTTCTCGGCCGAAGCAGGTCCGGAGATCACGGGCGACGACGTCGACGCCTGGGTCGAGGTCAAGAGCGCTGCCGGTCCGTGGGTCGAGCTCGATCCCACCCCGCCGGAGACCCAGACGCCGACCGTGCTCACCGAGGACCCCGACCCCGAGCCGCAGCCGAACGTGGTGCAGCCGCCGATCCTGCCCAACGAGCCCGACGAGGTGGGAAGCAGCCCGCCGCCCGGGGCCGGCCAGGACCTCGCCTCGAAGATCTGGGACATCATCCTGATGATCCTCGGGTGGCTGTGGAGCGCCTTCAAGCTGGCCGCCGTGCTGTCGCCGCTGTGGGGACTGCTCCTGGCCAAGCGGCGTCGTCGCAGGCGTCGTCGCACGGCCGACGACCCGGTGACGCGCATGTCGGGCGGCTGGCGCGAGGTCACGGATCGTGCTCGCGACCTCGGGACCACGCTGCCGAGGAGCCAGACCCGCTACGAGAGCAGCGTCGTCCTGGCCGAGCGGTACCCGGACGCTTCCCTGCCGCCACTGGCGACCGTCGCCGACCGGCACGTGTTCGGTCCGGTCCCGCCGACCCAGGACGAGGTGGACGCCTACTGGGCCGACGTCGACACCGCGTTGAAGCGGATGCGTCGGGCCGCGCCATGGTGGCGCCGTCCTCTCGCCTGGTTCTCGCCCGCGTCGATCCCGTGGCGTGCGGTCGGTGCGGACGTTGCCGGACGCGCGGCGCGGGCCGCGCACGCCGTGGCGTCCAGCCGGATCGGTGTGCGCGTCACTGCGGCGTCGCGGACGGCATGGTCGAGCGGCCGCGGGCTCATGTCCCGCATCGGATCGAGAGGACGACGATGAACACCATCCCACCGGCCGGCGGCGTCACCGCCTACGGAACCATCGGACAGAGGATCGCCGCGTACGCGCTCGATGCGCTTCTCGCCGGCCTGGCGACGCTGGGAGGAGTGCTCGTCGCCGTCGTCGCCGGGCTGGTCGTCGGTCAGGGGTCAGCCGAGGCCGGCGTCGCGGTGTTCGTCGTCGGATACCTGCTGGCCGGACTCGGGTACGCGATCCTCGTCTGGCGGATGACGGCGATCAAGGGCTACTCGCCCGGCAAGAAGCTGCTCGGGCTCCGCCTGGTCGACGCGACGACGTCGGAACCGATCGGCTGGTTCCGGGTCTGGCTCAGGGGACTGGTCCTGAGCCTCGTGGTGGTCCTCACGCTCGGCATCGGAGCGGTGGTCCTGGCCGTCGTGGCCAACGGCCACCCGCGACGCCAGGGTTGGCACGACCAGGCGGTCCGGTCGGTCGTGGTGCCGGAGTCCGCGGCATCCGCGCCGATCGCGTCGGCGCCCACGCCTGCGGTGGAGGTCTTTCCGGACGGACGGCGGCTGAGTCCACCCGCACCTCCCGCGCCGCAGGTCGTCCCCGCAGCGCCGGTGCCACAGGTGTCGAGCACCGACGGCAACCGGGCCCTGCCGCCCATGCCACCGAAGGGACCGATGCTCGCCGCACCGGAGAACGCGTCGCTGGCTCCTGTTGCACCCCCGCCGGGCGGCGTCGTGCCCCCTCCTCCTGGTCCGTCGCTGCCGGGCCCGAGTGCGGGAGCTGTGCTGCCCCCGCCGACGGGCTCGCCACGCCCTGTGGCGGACGCGCCCTCGAGTGCAGGGCAGGCCGAACGGCTGGCCGTCGAGCACGACCTGCAGGGGATCAGCGCCACCGAGACGGTGATGAGGCGGACGTCCGACGACGGGGCGATCCATGCTGAAGCGCGTCAGACCGTCGCCGGACCGACGTGGACGCTCGCACCGCACCTCGGCACGCCGCTGGTCGTCCACGCGACGGTCCTCGTCGGCCGCGACCCCGACCCAGCGCTGGTCGAGGGCTCGACGGCGTGGGTCCTGGACGACCCGGAACGCACCGTCTCGAAGACGCACGCGGTCGTCGGGGTCGACGATCAGCGGCTGTGGATCGAGGACTGGAACTCCACGAACGGCACCGTGATTCGTCGCGAGGGTGGCGACACCGAGCTGACTCCCCGCGAGAGAACACTGATCGAGGACGGCGACGTCATCCTGTTGGGAGACTTCGAGCTGACCGCGCGGTGCGACCGATGATCGGTCGCCGCCGAGCCGCCGGTCGTCACCGCGCCACAGGTGCGGACGAGCGCGGGGTCGTCGCATGAAGCTGAAGCTGACGTATCGGCGACCAAGCGGGCCGGACGTGGACGTCGTGGTCACGACCGAGGCCACGGCGTCGATCGGCGACCTGGCCCGCGAGCTGATCCGGCGTGACCCGCGCCCGGGCGAACGTCAACGCGCCGCGAAGGACGCGACTCTGGCGGTCTCGCCTCCAGGCGTCGAACGATTCGTCCCGCTCGATGCTCGGGCACTCGTCGGCGAGGCTGCGCTCGCCTCGGGCTATCACGTGAAGGTCTCGACCTCTGATCCGAAGGCCCGCGAGGACCGCTCAGGCCGCGCAACGCTCACCGTCGTGAGCGGGGTCCAGGCCGGTCAGCGATTCTCGCTCGGCACAGGCGGAACCGTCATCGGGCGGTCCGAGGCGGACGTCGTGCTCGACGACCCCTTCGTCTCCAAGCGTCATGCGCGCGTCGACGTGGCCGAGGACGGCGGAGTCGAGGTCGTCGACCTCAACTCCGCGAATGGCATCGTGGTCGAGGGCGTCGTCGTGACGAGGATCAAGGTGGGTTCCGAGCAGACCTTCGAGCTGGGAGAGACGATGCTCCGGGTCACGACCCACGGCACGGCTGGTGGTGCGTCAGGCACCATCGTGGCAGGGGCCGTGCCGTTCCATCGCTCCCCGAGGGTCGAGGTCCGCTATCCCCACCGTGAACACGCGCGACCGTTGGCTCCGAAGGAGGCCGATCAGCAGCCCTTCGCGTGGCTGATGCTGATCGGTCCGGTCGCGATGGGCGGTGCCATGTTCGCCATCACCAGGAGCCCCATCTCGCTGATGATCGTCGCGATGGCACCGTTCATGATGTTCGCGAGCCACACCCAGTCACGCCAGCGATCCAAGCGCCAGCTCGCGGTCGAGGTCGAGAGGTTCGAGGCGCAGATCGAGGAGCTGTCCACCGCCCTCGCGACGGAGCGTCCCCTCGAGCAGCAGGTTCGCCAGTGGGAAGTCCCTCCGGTGAGCGCGCTGCGCGAGTCCGCCGCTGCTCGTGACTCCCTCCTGTGGACGCGGCGCGCCGAGCACTGGACGAGCCTCTTCGTGCGTCTCGGCGTGGCCACGCTGCCCTCACGCAACGTGGTGGCTGCTCCCGCGGCGGCCGAGGACGGCCTTCCCGAGTACACGACCCGAGTCGCCGACCTGGAGGCCGAGTACCGGTGGATCCCGGACGTGCCGGTCCTCGAGGACCTTCGGCTGTCGGGAGCACTGGGGCTGGTCGGACCTCAACCAGCACGCGATGACGCGGCCCGATCCGTGCTCGTGCAGCTTGCGGCTCTGCACTCGCCCGCTGATCTGGTGATCACGGCGATCATCGGCGACGAGGAGACGGCCGACTTCTCCTGGTTGGCCTGGTTGCCGCACACCGGGTCGGCCCAGAGTCCGGTCGTCGGTTCGCACCTGGCCGACTCCGGACCCGCTGCGGCGGGGCTTCTCGCCCAGCTCGAGGCCGTGATCGAGGCGCGCACCCGCAGTGCTGATGCCGACGCGGACCACAAGGGACCTCTTCCGTCACGGCTGCGGGCATCCAGTGCCGGCGGCGAGCTCGACAAGGGCGACGACGGTCCTGAGGAGTCGTTCCCGGGCCCGGTCGTCGTCGTCCTGCTGTCGGCATCTGCTGCGGTCGACCGTTCACGACTCGTGCAGCTCTCGGAAAGGGCTGCGCGCGTCGGTGTCGTCCCGATCTGGATCGCGCAACACGTCGGTGATCTGCCCGCCGTCGCGAGGACGTTCGTCGACGTCACTCCTGGTCTCTCGGCCGCGACTGCCCATTTCGTGCGACACGGCACGACCGTGACGCCGTTGGACGTGGAAGGCGTCTCCGCGCCCGAGGCGCTGGCCTTCGCTCATGCGCTGGCACCTCTCGCGGACTCCGGCGCGGTCCTCGTGGACTCGTCCGACCTGCCGCAACAGGTCGCCCTCCTGACGCTGCTGGGTGACGAGCTCGCCGAGTCGGCTGAGGCCGTGGTGGACCGCTGGCAGCAGAACCTGTCGATGCACGACCGTTCCGGCACGCCGTCCCGGCGACGGCGTGCCGGAACGCTGCGTGCCATCGTGGGGCAGGGCGCCCAGGACGCGCTCCACCTGGACCTGCGGACCCACGGGCCGCACGCTCTCGTGGGTGGGACGACGGGCTCGGGCAAGTCGGAGTTCCTGCAGGCCTGGGTGCTGGCGATGGCAGCCGAGTACAGCCCGGATCGGGTGACCTTCCTCTTCGTCGACTACAAGGGAGGGGCGGCCTTCGCGGACTGCGTGAACCTGCCGCACTGCGTGGGCCTGGTGACCGATCTGAGCCCGCACCTGGTGCGACGTGCGCTCACGTCGCTGCGGGCAGAGCTGCACCACCGTGAGCACCTGCTGAACAGCAAGAAGGCCAAGGACCTGCTCGAGCTGGAGAAGCGAGGCGACCCCGACTCCCCGCCAGCGCTGATCTTGGTGATCGACGAGTTCGCCGCCCTCGCCGGAGAGGTGCCAGAATTCGTGGACGGGGTCGTCGACATCGCTCAGCGCGGCCGCTCCCTCGGCATCCACCTGATCATGGCGACCCAGCGCCCCGCCGGGGTGATCAAGGACAATCTGCGCGCCAACACCAACCTGCGCGTCGCCCTGCGCATGGCTGACGAGTCGGACTCGACGGACGTGATCGGCAACCCGGACGCGGCCGCGTTCGACCCCACACTGCCGGGTCGCGGCGTCGCCAAGGTCGGTCCGGGGCGACTGGTGCCCTTCCAGTCCGCCTACGCCGGGGGGCACACGCACGGCGTCGAGGTTCGTCCTGCGGTCGAGGTGCGACCGTTGGGGTTCGGCGTCGACGCTCCGTGGGAGGCGACCGATGACGTCGCCGCGGATGCCGGCCGGGACGACCTCGGCCCGACCGACCAGAAGCGTCTGGTGGCGACGATCACCCGTGCATGGCGGCTGGCAGAGCTGCCGGAACCCAGACGACCATGGCTCGACGAGCTCAGCTCTGCCTACGACCTGTCGCTGCTGCAGCCGCGGACCGACACGGCGCTCGTGCTCGGCGTGGCGGACCTGCCGCACCAGCAGACGCAGCAGACGATGTTCTTCGAGCCCGACGTCGACGGCAACCTGGCCGTCTACGGCACCAGTGGCGCCGGCAAGTCGGTGCTGCTGCGCACGCTCGCGGTGAGCGCCGGGGTCACTCCGCGAGGGGGTCCGGTGCACGTGTACTGCCTCGACTTCGCAGCCGGTGGCCTGGCCATGCTCGAGCCACTGGTCCACGTCGGCGCGGTGATCTCCGGTGACGACACCGAACGCGTGGCCCGCCTCCTGCGGACGCTCCGTGAGCTCGCCGAGCGGCGCGCTCGAGAGTTCCCGGCTGTCCATGCGGGCAACATCGTCGACTTCCGCGCCAACGCGGATCGACCCGACGAGCCGCGCATCCTGCTGCTGCTCGACGGGTTCCCCGCATTCCGCGACCAGTGGGAGGTCGGGGCCGGCCGCGCGGAGTGGTACGACGCGTTCGAGCAGCTGCTCAAGGAAGGGCGCGGTCTGGGCATCCACGTCGCGTTCACCGCCGACCGACCTGCGGGAGTTCCCGGCGCGGTGTCGGCCGCCACGCCCCGTCGGGTGGTGATGCGCCTGGCGGACCAGTCCATGTACCTGGCGTTGGGAGTGGACGGCGACGTGCTGTCGGCGTCGTCTCCGGCCGGCCGTGTGCTGCTCGACGACCGGGAGACGCAGATCGCCATCCTCGGCGGATCAGGGACCGTGACCGATCAAGCGGTCGCGATCAGTGCGTTCGCGGAGGCCCAAGGGCGTCGAGGTGTGACTCCGGCGTCTCCGATCGGCGCGTTGCCGACCGAGGTCAGACTCGACGACCTGCCGGATCGGGCCCCGGACGGCCGTCCTGTCCTCGGTATCAGCGACCTCGACCTGCAGCCCGTCGGATTCACGCCAACGGGTACGTTTCTGCTCGCCGGAGGCCCGCAGAGCGGGCGGTCCACTGCCCTGGCGGCCCTCGCGCGATCACTGCGGCGCTGGGACGAGGACGTCTACCTCGTCTACCTCGGCACCAAGCGATCGCCTCTTCCGGGCATGCTGGAGTGGGACGTGGCCGCCACAGCACCCCAGGACGTCGTCGACGTCGCACGCCAGCAGATCGCCAAGATCGAGTCGGACGACGGCGACAAGGTGGTGGTCGTCGTCGAGGCGCTGAACGAGATCGCGGTGTCGCCGGTCGACTCGGCGCTCGTGGACCTGTTCAAGGCGATCAAGCGCTCCACACATCTGGTGATCGCCGAAGCCGAGACCAGCGGTTGGGTGTCGTCGTTTCCGGTGTACTCCGAGATCAAGGGCGGTCGCCGCGGCCTGGTCCTCCAGCCGGACACCACCGAGGGAGACACGCTGCTGCGCACGACGTTCCCGCGCGTGCGGCGCGCCGAGTTCCCCCAGGGGCGTGGGCTGTGGGCCGAGGCGGGCCGGGTCTCCGCCGTGCAGGTGCCGCTCGCATGAGCCGGCATAGGGACCTCGCCCCATCGACGGGTCCACTCCGTCTCACTAGGTTCTCGAACAGTCACATCGTCCCCAGCACGAGGAGGAGCCCCGCCATGGCGAACGTGCGCGTCAGCTACGCCCGACTCACCAGCGTCTCTCATCAGGTCGAAGACATCCGGGTGCAGCTCGACGCGCTGCTCCAGCGGGTCGACCGAGACGTGTCGGAGCTGGTCACCTCCGGGTTCCGGACCCCGACCTCGTCCCAGGCCTACGACACCCAATTCGCAGCATTCGTCACGAGCACCGTCGCCGCGCTGCGCGAGCTGACGGCGTTCGCAGACTTTCTGCGAGCGTCGGTCGAGGCGTTCGGCGACACCGACAGTCAGCTCGGCACCGCCGCGCAGAACCTGGGCTGAGGGAGAGACCATGGGATCTGGATCAGTGGACGTCAGCTACGAGCGCGTGAGAGACGTCGCGCGGGGCCTGCGGCGAGAGGCGAGCACCTTCGCCGCGCAGCTGGCGCAGGTGCGTGCGCTCGTCGACGGTCTCGTCGAGGACGGCTTCACGACCGACGAGGCGTCCGAGGCGTTCCGTGACCGCGTCGGCGCCTTCGTGACGGAGGCAGGCAAGTCCGTCTCGGCGCTGGGGAGCTATGCGAGCTTTCTCGGCACGGCGGCTGAAGGATTCGAGAACGCGGACAGGGAGCTCTCCAAGGAGCTCGGCTCGGCGGGAACCACGCCTGTTCTCCAGATCGATCTGCCCGAGCTGCGTGACCTTCGGGCCAACCTCCTCCGCGCGGCGTCGGACTTCAACAACGGCCGCAACGCCAGCGCGTGTCTGTCCGACGACGCCTACGGTCACGGCGAGGTCGCCGCAGCGATGGCGGAGTTCGACGACGGGTGGGCCATTCGTCGCGGTCAGATCGTCAAGTCGATCGACGCACTGGGCCAGGCGTACGGCGCGATCGACACGACGTTCACGACCCTGGATGACGACCTGGCGAGCAAGCTCGTCGGAGAGGACGACTGAGACATGGTCGACATGAGGCAGCTGCCCGGGAGCCCGACGGACCTCAAGAGCCAGGCCGCGCAGCTCATCGCCGCAGCGGCGAACCTCGGCGAAGCCGCGGACCGCCTCGCGAACGTCGCGACGTTCCGCGGCTACCAGAGCGCCTCGGTCACGGAGGCGAGCAAGAACGCCACCGAGATCAAGGGGGCCGTCGAGAAGGCCGAGGTCCGCTACCGCGGCGCGGGGGAGCAGCTGTCCCGCTGGGCTGACGATCTCGAGGAGCTCCAGAAGAGGACGGCCCAGGCCGTCGCGGACTGGAACGGCGTGGACGTCGCCGGGCCTGCCGCCGCCGTCGACTCGGCCCAGGACGAGGTCCACGCCGCCCCTCTGCTGAGCGACGAGCGCGGCGAGGCGAAGGACCACCTGCGAGACATGAGAGAGCTCCTCGACCAGGCCCACGCGCTCCGCGCCGACGCCGAGCGTCGGGTGAAGGAGGCGCGGGAGGAGCGGGACAGGCTCGCCAGGCACCACGCAGGAATCATCCGCCAGAACAACAGGGAGAGCGGGCTCGACGACGGCCTGTGGGACAAGATCGCCCACTGGGTCGCCAATCTGCCCTGGGACAAGATCCTCGAGGTCATCAAGTCGGTCGCCGACTGGGTGGCGCTCATCGCCACGGTCGCCGGCATCCTCTTGTGCTGGGTGCCGTTCCTCGGGGCAGGACTCCTGTTGGTGGGCCGCATCGCGTCGGTGGTCAGCATCGCCGTGTCGATCATCCAGCTCCTCACCGGCAAGGTCACGTTGGGGGAGGCGCTCGTCGGGATCCTGCTCGCTGCAGCCGGAGGGCTGGGCAAGGTCCTCAAGATCGGCAGGCTCGCGTCGCTGGGCAGGAAGGGACTGTTCAGCAGACCAGGGGCCATCACCCGTTCGGTGAAGAAGAGCGTCACGAACGAACGTCTGCGGCAGACCATCAAGCGGAAGGTGAAGGCTGGCGAGCTCTCACCCGAGCGTGGCAAGCACTACCGGGACCTGCTCAACCGTCATCAGCTGCGGGACGTCACGGACCTGCCCGTGCGGCAGGCCGGTGAGTCGACGAAGGACTACGCCGCGCGGGCTGCCGCCGAACGCTTGGAGCGTGCGGTGATCGACGGTGCTGGGAACTTCGTCATCGGCACCGCCGTCAGCGTGGTCGATGACGTCAGCGGCGGGTGGAGCATCGACGTCGGCGCAGTCGTCGACTCCGGGGACCTCGGCGACGTCGTGACGAGTGGCGATGGTGTCAGCTATGAGATCGGGGTCGACGCCAGCTGGGACGTCGGTCCCGATCTGTCAGCGGGCGCGGTGTACGACCGGACCACCGGGGAGGTCACTGTCGACCTTCCTCTGAACGGGACCGTTCCCGTCGCGGTGGTCTCCACGGGGACCAGCGGCGTACACGTCGCCCCTGCCGGACCGGGCGGAGGCCGCTGGTGAACGCCCACCACGTCGCGACTTGGGACGCTCCGGAGGGATTCTTCGTCTTCCGCACGTCGTGGGACGACGAGAGCTGGGTGCGTGAGGTCGTCGAGAGGCTCGCACCGGCGGACGAACGGACCAAGCGGCTGACGCAGCAGCTGGAGGACTTCGTGATCCTCAGCCGCTTGGACCCCGACGAGGTCATCCACGTGGCGGGCACGGGAGCCGGCCGATGGGGTTCTCCTGAGCTGTTCTGCACCGGGCGCATCGCGACAGGTCCTCTCGTCGACCTGGACGAGGTGGCCGCCTCGTGGGAGGCCGACCTCGCCGCTCCCGTGGCCGTCGAGCCGGTCGTCGTCCCGAGCCCGGGGCGTCGCGCGCCCGGGGTGTCGGCGCGCGTCGTCTATCGACACCGTGGTCGCGACGGCGTCGAACGCTACCGGGAGCGAGGCGTCGCCCTCGTCAACCACAGGTCCCACGCCTGCTCGGTCAAGGCGGAGTTCACGACCTGGGACATGTCGCCGTTCGACGACATCGGGGCGTTCGCCCTGGAGTCAGCCCGCGCACTGACGCTCGAGGAGGTCCGCAGTGTCGACGCCTGACGTCACCCTGGCGCTGCCGGGGCGGTGGTGGCGCATCGTCCTTCACGATCCCCAGGCAGCGCAGCGCTCGGTTCGCGCCTACGTGAACGAGCTCGCCGGCCGGCGCGACGACCTGGCGCAGTCGCGCGCCGAGCTGCGTGCCGACCTCGACGAGGCGGTCGCCGAGGCACGACGCATCGGGGGGCTGTCGATGTACATGTCGTCCGAAGTCGCTCCGGGTGTGCCGACGTCCATCTCGCTGACGACCTACAAGCCAGAGCTGCCGGTGCAGGTGTCGATGCTGACGTCGGCGGCCGTCGCTGCGGACGCGCTGGCAGCTTCTCTGCGTTCAACCGCGCCCGGCGACGCGGTGGAGGTCTGGGCCGAGGACGGCCTGGGCGTGGTGCGCTCCGTCGACCGTTCCCACCTGACGTCGGAGTCCGGAGATCAAGCGGCGACCCTTCGCGTGGACTACTGGCTCCTGCGGGACGGCGACCCCGACACCCGGCTCCTGACCTTCTCCTCTCCGGTCATCTGGGAAGACCTCGCGGACGCTCTCGTCGTCCTCTTCGACGCAATCGTCGCAACCGTGGAAATGCCTGGGATCCCAGAAGCAATCGATGGGGATCTCTCACCATCGACACCGTGACGAGCGGTTCATAGATTGAGCACCACCAACCCCCCTTGCGCCGACGGCGCACAACATGAAGATGGAGTCAGACCATGGCCAACGTGAACGTGACCTACGCCGACCTCGAGACGACCGCCGCCAAGATCGACAACGGCCGAGACCAGATCCTCGGCGTCCTCAACGAGCTGTCGGGCGCTGTCGACACGCTCGTCTCGTCGGGCTTCCAGACCGACCAGGCCTCGGGTGCGTACAACGACGAGTTCGACCAGTACAAGGCGTCGACGGACACGGCAGTCCAGGCCCTCGAGCGCTTCTCGACCTTCCTGCGCACGGCTGCCTCGACCCTCGGGGACACCGACAGCGGCCTGGCGGGCGGCATTCGCAGTTGAGTCCACGCCAGCCGCTGGGAGCATCGTGGGCAGATCACCGGCCCGACGCCGTGCGGGCGCGCCGTGGAGCAGAGGAGACCGCACGTGGTTGATCTGGGGATCCCCGGGCTGGGCGACGCCGAGTTCGTCGGTCGAGGCGGCTTCGGGCAGGTGTATCGAGCGGAGCAGGACGGACTGAGCCGCGCCGTCGCGGTGAAGGTCATCCGGGTCCAAGAGGTCTCGGAGGCAGAGCTCCGGCTGTTCGAGCGGGAGTGCGCCGCGGTCGGCAGCCTGGACTGGTGCCCCGAGATCGTCAGCGTCTTCAGCACCGGGACGACGCCAGACGGCGACCCGTACCTCGTGATGGAGTACGCCCCTGGAGGGTCGCTGCGCGACCAGCTGCGAGAACATGGCATGTTGCCCGAGCACCAGGTCCGGACGGTCGCGGCGCGGATGGCACGAGCTCTCGCCGCGGCCCACGGCGCCGGTCTGCTGCACCGCGACGTCAAGCCCGCCAACATCCTGCTGTCCCGATCGGGCGAGGTGCTGCTGGCGGACTTCGGCATCGCGAGGGCGCTGGAGCGCAGCGGTCACACGTCCACCGCGGCCATGGCGGGCACGGTCGCGTACATGGCGCCCGAGCTCCTCCAGGACGTGCCGGCGTCGCCGGCGTCCGACGTCTTCAGCCTCGGCGCCACGCTGCTCGAGGCGCTCACCGGCCGGACGCCCTTCGGGACCGGCGCGAACGACACCGCGGCGACGATGATGCGGCGAGCGCTGCAGGCCGAGGAGGTGGATCTGAGCGACGTGAGGGTCGACCCCGGATTCGCGGCGATCCTCGCCAAGTGCCTCGCGATGCGACCCGAGGACAGGTACGCAGACGGGCAGCAGCTGGCCGACGACCTGGCTGCCGGCACCGTGACGAGCGACGCAGTCGCGGAACGCACCGTCGCTCGGCCGATGGTTCCTCGTCCGCCGGTCCCTCTGCCTCCGGTGCCAGCGCCTCCGGGAGTCGTCGACTCGACCGTCTTCCGACCACGCCCGCCGTCTCCGTCCGCGGCTCAGGTCGCACGCGACGACCAGGCCGGGGACACCAGTCCGATCGGAGCGCCGCCGCCGACCCACGGCATGTCGGCGGCGTTCGTGGTCGGCATGGTCGCGCTCGCGCTCGTGCTCTTCGGCGGAGTCGCCACGGCGACGGTGCTCATCAGCCGTTCTGGTTCGGACGACGCACCGACGGCGTCGTCGACGACCGACCCCGCCGCCGCCCCGCCCAGCAGTGCCGCCGACGACGCCCCGGCCGACGGCTCGGGACAGACGCCACCGCCGGCCGAGGTCGGGCGCAACCGGTGCTGGGACGGGTCGCTCGTCGAGCGCGGATCTGAGTGCGGTCGCGCCTTCGACGTCCGGACCGTCTACTGGGCCTTCGACTTCGAGCCGGAGGACTACGGCTGTCTGCAGAAGGGCGACGAGGGCCGCAAGGTCTCGTACGCCGACGAGAACTGCGTGTTCCCGGGCGGCAGCGACACGGTCCACCTGGCGATCTACACCAACGTCGCGGAACGGGACGACCGGCTGCGCGACTACGGCTCGTGCCAGGTGGTGACGGCGTCGAAGAACACGATGCTGTGCAGCGAGGGCAGTGCAGGACGAGTGGCGATCCGCTACGCCTCCGACACGCACCTCATGTACGCGTCGACGCTGGCGGACAACTCCGGCGCGCTGGACTTCCTCCTCGACCGCATGCGGCCGCTCTCCGAGCTGCGGTACGGCATCCCGGTGGGCTGAGTTGACCGGACCCCAGCGTCGCGCCGGCGGAGCGCGACGAGCAGAGCCAGAAGGACCGTCCGTCCTCGGTCGATCGGTAGCCGCCGCGGCGGCAGTGGTCCTCGTGGCCGGGGCCGGCGTCGCGCTGGGCACGTGGTGGGTGCGCGGCGATGCGGAGCCGAGCCCTGCCGGCAGCGCGCCGATCCCGAGTCGCTCGGCCGGCGACGTCACCGCCAGCAGCAGTCCTCCACCCGAGCCCCTCACCCCGATGGTCCTGGCCATCTCGGTCGACGGACTGAACCCCGAGGCGATCGAGGTCCTCGGCCGCTCGGGCGCTCCGACGCTGCACCGGCTGATCGACGAGGGTGCCTCGACGGTCGACGCCCGGAACTCCGACGAGCTGACGATCACGCTTCCGAACCACACCGGGATGCTCACCGGACGAGGCGTCACCGGGCCGGAGGGCCACGGCGTGACGTTCAACCGCGACGACGGTGGCACCCTGCTCGGCGTCCACGGATCGTACGTCCCGGGAGTCTTCGACGTCGCCCACGATCACGGGCTGCGCACGGCCTTCCTCGCCGAGAAGGACAAGTTCCTGTTCCTCATCCGCTCCTGGGACGCGACGCACGGGGCCGATGACACGACGGGTGCCGACGACGGGCGGGACAAGACCGATCTGGACCTGGTCGGTGAGCACGCGGCGGTGATGGATCGCGCCGTCAAGGTGGTGCGGAGCGGCAGGTACGACCTCACCTTCCTCCACCTGAAGGGTCCTGACGAGGCCGGACACGCGTCGGGGTGGTTGGGGGATCGGTACCTCGAGGCCGTCCGACAGGTCGACCGCGACCTCGCGAGGTTCCTCGAGGTGGTCGACGCGTCGCCACGGCTGCGAGATCGGCTCACGATCCTCATCACCTCCGACCACGGCGGACCGAGGGGACGGACCAGCCACAGCGACGTCCGGCTGCTGGCCAACCACCGCATCCCGTTCATCGCCTGGGGGCGCGACGTCGAGCCGGGCAGCGACCTCTACGAAATCAACCCCCGTCGTCGCGACCCCGGTGATCGCGTCCCGCCGTACGACGGCCCCCAGCCGATCCGCAACCTCGACCTCCGAACCACGGCACTGGAGCTGCTCGCTCTGCCCTCCTCGGGCGAGGGAGTGGCGAGTGGCTGGCCGGCGGTGCGGCTGCGTTGACCCGCGCACCCGGGGCCGAGGTCGCGCACCGTCGTCCCGGACGACGGCACCGGATACCCTGGAAGGCATGTGCGGCATCGTCGGGTACGTCGGTCAGCGGTCGGCTCTCGACGTGATCATGGGTGGTCTGCGCAGGCTCGAGTACCGCGGCTACGACTCCGGCGGCGTGGCCCTGGCCGACGCCGACGGCACGATCGCGTGGGCCAAGAAGGCCGGCAAGCTCACCAACCTCGACGGCGAGCTGGCCGAGCACCCGCTGGAGGAGTCGCGCACCGGCATCGGCCACACGCGCTGGGCCACCCACGGCGCGCCCAACGACACCAACGCGCACCCGCACCTCGACGAGTCGGGCCGGGTGGCGGTCGTGCACAACGGGATCATCGAGAACTTCGCCGAGCTCCGCAGCGAGCTCGAGGCCGCCGGGGTCGAGCTGCGCTCGCAGACCGACACCGAGGTCACCGCCCACCTCGTGGCGGCGGAGCTGGACCAGGGCGCCGACCTCCCCGAGGCGGTCCGCCGCGTCTGCCGTCGCCTCGAGGGGGCGTTCACCCTGGTGTTCTGCGACGCCCGGACCCCCGACGTCGTGGTCGGCGCTCGTCGCAACTCCCCGCTCGTGGTCGGCCGCGGCCAGGGCGAGAACTTCCTCGGGTCCGACGTCGCCGCCTTCATCGAGTACACCCGCGACGCGGTCGAGCTGGGCCAGGACCAGGTCGTCACCATCACGCGCGACGACATCGTCGTCACCGACTTCGACGGCCGTCCCGCCGAGACCACGGAGTACCACGTCGACTGGGACGTCTCGGCCGCCGAGAAGGGCGGCTACGCCTGGTACATGCTCAAGGAGATCGACGAGCAGCCTCAGGCCGTGGCCGACACGCTGCTGGGCCGGCACACGCCGGGCGGCCAGCTCAAGCTCGACGAGATGCGGCTGTCCGACGACGAGCTGCGCGACGTCGACAAGATCATCGTCATCGCGTGCGGCACGGCGCTGTACTCC
>JALRKU010000469.1 GCA_023254755.1 Aeromicrobium sp.
CGACGCAGAAGGACATCTTCATCCCGGGCGGCGGCATGTTCCGCAACCTCACGAAGGCGAGCGCGGCGCGCACGCCCACCGTCGCGCTGGTGTTCGGCAACTCCACGGCCGGCGGTGCCTACGTGCCCGGCATGAGCGACTACGTCGTGATGGTCAAGGAGGGCGCCAAGGTGTTCCTCGGGGGTCCGCCGCTGGTCAAGATGGCCACGGGTGAGGAGTCCGACGACGAGTCCCTCGGCGGCGCCGAGATGCACGCCCGCGTGTCGGGCCTGGCCGACTACCTCGCGGTCGACGAGCACGACGCCATCCGCATCGGCCGCTCGATCGTCAAGCACCTCAACTGGCGCAAGACGGGCGCCGCTCCGGCCACCGACTACGCCGAGCCGGTGCTCGACGCCGAGGACCTGCTCGGCATCGTCTCGACCGACCTGAAGATCCCGTTCGACCCGCGCGAGGTGATCGGTCGCATCGTCGACGGCAGCGAGTTCGACGAGTTCAAGCCGCTGTACGGCCCGAGCCTGGTCACCGGCTTCGCACAGGTGCACGGCTACCCGGTCGGCATCCTCGCCAACGCCCAGGGCGTCTTGTTCAGCGAGGAGGCGCAGAAGGCCAGCCAGTTCATCCAGCTGGCCAACCAGGTCGACACGCCGCTGCTGTTCCTGCACAACACGACGGGCTACATGGTGGGCGCGGAGTACGAGCAGGGCGGCATCATCCGCCACGGCGCGCAGATGATCAACGCGGTCTCGAACTCGACCGTCCCGCACATCTCGGTCGTGCTGGGCGCCTCGTACGGCGCCGGCCACTACGGCATGAGCGGACGGGCGTACGACCCGCGCTTCATGTTCAGCTGGCCCAACGCCAAGTCGGCGGTGATGGGTCCGGCCCAGCTGGCCGGCGTCATGTCGATCGTGTCGCGCCAGGCCGCCGAGGCCAAGGGCCAGCCGTTCGACGAGGAGGCCGACGCCCAGCTGCGCGCCTTCGTCGAGCAGCAGATCGAGGAGCAGTCGCTGGCCTACTTCACGTCGGGGATGCTCTACGACGACGGCGTCATCGACCCCCGCGACACCCGCAGCGTGCTCGGCATCTGCCTGTCCGCCATCCACACCCGCCCGGTCAAGGGCGCCGAGGGATACGGAGTCTTCCGGTGAGCGGCGCGGTCCGCGGATTACCACGTCCACGTGGTAATCGGTCACTGTGCGACGCGTGCGTGCGTAGCGAAGTGACGGTTTTCGTAGCCAAGCAGGGACAGTCGACGGACGGGGGCAGGGCATGAGGATCTCTTCGGTGCTCGTCGCCAATCGTGGCGAGATCGCGCGGCGGGTGTTCCGCACGTGTCGGGACCTGGGCATCGCGACGGTCGCGGTGCACTCCGACGCCGACGCCGAGGCCCCGTTCGTGGCCGAGGCCGACCGGGCGGTCAGGCTGCCCGGCGACGCGCCGGCCGACACGTACCTGCGGGGGGACCTGATCGTCGCCGCCGCGAAGGCGGCCGGCGCCGACGCGATCCACCCCGGGTACGGCTTCCTGTCCGAGAACGCGGACTTCGCCCGGCAGGTCGTCGCAGCCGGACTGACCTGGATCGGTCCCGACCCCGACACCATCGAGCAGATGGGCTCGAAGATCCGGGCCAAGGAGATCATGAAGGCCGCGGGCGTCCCCGTCCTCGAGGTCGATCCCGACACGGCGAAGCCCGACGACTTCCCCCTGCTGGTCAAGGCGTCCGCCGGCGGTGGCGGTCGGGGCATGCGCGTCGTGACCGACCCGGCCGACCTGTCCGCCGAGCTCACGGGCGCAGCCGCCGAGGCGAGGTCCTCGTTCGGCGACGACACGGTCTTCGTCGAGCCGTACCTGCCGGGCGCGCGCCACGTCGAGGTGCAGGTCATGGCGGACCGGCACGGCACCGTGTGGGTCGTCGGCGACCGTGACTGCTCGATCCAGCGTCGTCACCAGAAGGTCGTGGAGGAGGCCCCGGCGCCGAACCTCTCCGCCGCCGCCCGCACCACCCTCCACGCCGCGGCCAGGTCCGCCGCCGAGGCGGTCGACTACGTCGGCGCCGGCACCGTCGAGTTCCTGGTCGACGGCGACAGGGTCTTCTTCCTCGAGATGAACACGCGCCTGCAGGTCGAGCACCCTGTCACCGAGGAGGTCTTCGGGGTCGACCTCGTCGCGGCGCAGCTGGCTGTCGCCGAGGGCGAGTCGCTGGGCGCGGAACCCACCGACGCCTTCGGCCACGCGGTCGAGGTGCGGCTCTACGCCGAGGACCCGGCCGACGACTGGGCGCCCCAGACCGGCACCCTGCGCGCGTTCGACGTGCCGCTCACGTCGGGCGTCCGCGTCGACTCCGCGGTCGAGACCGGATCGACGGTCGGCATCCACTACGACGCGATGATCGCCAAGGTGATCGCGCACGGGGCCGACCGCCGCGACGCGCTGCGTCGACTCACGGCAGCGCTCTCGCGCTCCAGGGTCCACGGCCTGGTGACCAACCGCGACCTGCTGCTGGCGATCCTCGCCGACGAGGACTTCGTCGCCGAGCGGCTCAGCACCCGGCTGCTCGACGACCGCCTCGCCGCCTGGACGGCGCCGGCGACGGACGACCGGACGGTCCGGGTCGCGGCCCTCGTGGCGGCCGCCGCCCAGGCCACGGCCGCGTCGACCGGCGGGCGCGTCCTCTCCCGGATCCCGACGGCGTTCCGCAACGTCGCGAGCCAGCCGCGCGTCCGCACGTACGCGCTGCACGGTCACGACGACGTCGAGGTCCGGTACCTCGGCACGCGCGACGGCCTCGTGCCGGTCGACCTCGAGGGCGTGACGATCCGTGCCGCCGCGGCCGACCGTGTCGCCCTCACGGTCGACGGGGTCGACGAGACGTACGACGTCGCGGTGTCGCCGGAGGCGGTCGACGTGGACGGCCCGCGAGGGTCGTTCTCGTTCGTTCCCGTGCCCGTGTTCGTCGACCCCGCCGACGTGGTGGCCGAGGGCTCGTTGCTCGCGCCCATGCCGGCCTCCGTCGTGCGGGTCGCCGTCACCGAGGGCCAGGCCGTCAGCGCGGGCGACGTCGTCGTCGTGCTCGAGGCCATGAAGATGCAGCACACCATCACGGCGCCGACCGACGGCGTCGTCACCCAGCTGGGCGCCACCGAGGGCGCCCAGGTCGAGTCCGGTGCCGTGCTGGCACTGATCGAGGCAGAAGGAGCCGAGTCATGACCGTCGACACGATCGCCACAGGCGCGTTCACCGAGTCCGAGGAGCGCCGCGAGCTGCGCAAGGCGGTGGCCGCCCTCGGAGCCAAGTACGGCTCCGACTACTTCCTGAGCGCCGCGGCCGAGGGCCGCAAGACCACCGAGCTGTGGTCCGAGGCCGGCCGGCTCGGGTACCTCGGCGTCGCGATCCCGGAGGAGTACGGCGGCGGCGGCGGCGACATCGGCGACCTGGCGGCGGTCTGCGAGGAGCTGTCGGCCGCGGGCTGCCCGCTGCTGCTGATGGTGGTCAGCCCCGCGATCGTCGGCACGATCATCGCGCAGTACGGCACCGCCGAGCAGAAGCAGCGCTGGCTGCCCGGTCTCGCCGACGGCACCGCGACGTACGCGTTCTCCATCACCGAGCCCGACGCCGGCTCGAACTCGCACCGCATCACCACGACGGCCGAGCGCGACGGCGACGCCTGGGTGCTGAACGGACAGAAGACCTACATCTCCGGCGTCGACGAGGCCAGCCACGTGCTCGTGGTCGCCCGCACCGTCGACAACAAGACGGGCAGTCTCAAGCCGGCGCTGTTCATGCTGCCGACCGACTCGGAGGGCTTCAGCTACCAGCAGATCGACATGGGCATCACGGGTCCGGAGAAGCAGTTCACGCTGTTCATCGACGGCGTGCGGCTCCCCGCCGACGCGCTGGTCGGCAGCGAGGACGCGGGCATCGAGCAGCTCTTCGCCGGACTGAACCCGGAGCGCATCATGGGCGCGGCCTCGGGATGCGGCATGGCGCGGCTCGCGCTCGACAAGGCGGTCGCGTACGCGAAGGAGCGCCAGGTCTGGAAGGCCCCGATCGGGTCGCACCAGGCGATCGCGCACCCGCTGGCTCGCATCCACATCGAGCTGGAGATGGCTCGGCTCATGACGCAGAAGGCCGCCGCTCTCTACGCGGCGGGCGACCACATGGGCGCGGGCGAGGCGGCGAACATGGCCAAGTACGCGGCCGGTGAGGTCGCGTGCACCGCGGTGGACCAGGCGATCCAGACGCACGGCGGCAACGGCCTGGCGAACGAGTACCAGCTGGTGCAGATGCTGACGGGCTCGCGCCTGACCCGCATCGCACCGGTAAGTCGCGAGATGATCCTCAACTTCGTCGCCCAGTTCTCCCTGGGCCTGCCGAAGTCCTACTGACCAGTCCGCACTGCGTGGTACTCGACGAGAGAGTGAGGCCTGCATGACCGAGCTGGTGCACCTGGACGTGGCCGACCGCGTCGCCACGATCACGCTCGACAGCGAGCACAACCGGAACGCGCTGAGCCGGCAGCTGGTGACCGAGCTGGGTGAGCACCTGGCGACGGTCGCCGAGGACGCCACGGTCCGTGCGGTCGTCGTCCGGTCGGCCCACCGGGTGTTCTGCTCGGGCGCCGACCTGTCCGAAGCCGCGACGGGCGCGATGACGGACGGCGCCGCAGCGCTCGTCGCGATCCAGCGGCGCCTCGCGACGCTGCCGCAGCCGGTCGTCGTCGAGCTCGGCGGACCGGTGCGGGCCGGGGGACTGGGCATCGTCGGTGCGGTCGACGTCGTCGTGGCCGCCCGATCCGTCACGTTCGCCCTGACGGAGGTCCGGCTCGCGCTGGCGCCGGCGGTCATCTCGCTCAGCCTGCTGCCGCGGCTGTCGCCGCGCGCCGCCTCCGACGTGTTCCTGACGGCCCGGCAGTTCGACGCCACCGAGGCCGCCGAGATCGGCCTGGTCTCCCACGTCGTCGCCGACGACGCCCTGGGCGACCGGGTCGCGGCGGTCGTGGCCGATCTCGTCGAGGGCCACCCGCAGGGACTGCGCGAGACGAAGGCCCTGCTCAACCACGACCTGGTGGCGCGGATCGACGCCCTCGGCGGAGCGGTCGCCGAGCAGTCCGCGCGACTGTTCGGCAGCTCCGAGGCCCGCGAGGCCATGACCGCGTTCCTCTCGCGCAGGAGGTAGCCCGCTCGGCGGAGACGGACGGTGCGCGTCGTCAGCGCTCCGCCGACCCCCCGTCCGCCGCGGCCGGCGCCTCGTGCCCCACCGCTCGACCGCCCGGTGAGACCCGTCACGATGCGGAACACCGGGTGCTCCGTGCTGGTTGGGCGGCATAGACTTGTGAGTTCCCTGCGGACGGCGGCACACGGCTGCCCCAGGCGCGCGCTGGGCGCCGAGCAGACGCAGGGCGACGTGGATGAGGAGTCCGGTGAGCTCGGAGCAGGTGGCCCAGGCGGAGATCGCCGCCGAGCAGGCGTACGTCGACACCGTGTACGAGCGGCTCGACGCGTCCGCCGCCGTCGCCCAGTCGCTCGTGCAGGAGGGTCTCGCCCGCGGCCACGTCGGCAACGAGGGCGGTCTGGTCGAGCGTGACGCCATGGTGTTCCAGGCGACCCGGCGGCTGTCGGCGCTCAACGCGGCTCACGAGGGCCTGGTCTTCGGCCGGCTCACGATGCGCGACGGCGAGTCCCGCTACATCGGCCGGATCGGCGTGCGCGACGCCGACCGCGAGATCCTGCTGATCGACTGGCGCGCCCCGGCGGCCTCGTTGTTCTACCAGGCCACGGCGCAGGAGCCGGCCGGCGTGGTCCGTCGACGGGTCCTGCGGTCTCGTGGCGCCACGGTCATCGGCGTCGAGGACGACCTGCTCGACGCCGAGAACGCGCCGGACGACCTGGCCGTCGTCGGCGAGGGTGCGCTCCTTGCGAGCCTCACCCGCGCGCGCGACTCCACGATGCACTCGGTCGTCGCCACGATCCAGAAGGAGCAGGACGAGGCCATCCGCGCGCCCGTCCGCGGCGTCACGACGATCGGCGGCGGCCCGGGCACGGGCAAGACCGTCGTCGCCCTGCACCGCGCCGCGTACCTGCTCTACTCCGACCGGCGCCGCTTCGAGAGCGGCGGCGTGCTGGTGGTCGGTCCGTCGTCGGTCTTCATGTCCTACATCGAGCGGGTGCTCCCCAGCCTGGGCGAGACCGCGGTGACGCTGCGCTCCCTCGGCGACGTCGTCGACGGCGTCCGCGCCGCCCACCACGACGAGCCCGTGGCGGCGGCGGCCAAGGGGTCCTCGCGCATGGTCACTCTGCTCGCCCGCGCTGCCGCGGCGCCGGCGCCTGGTGCGCCCACCGAGTTCCGGTACTTCTACAAGGACGACGTGCTGCGCCTCGACGAGCGGGCCCTCGACCGCATCCGCCGTCAGCTGCTGTCGGGGTCCAAGCGCAACCGTGCCTACGTCCGCGTGCCCGTGGCCCTGGTCGACGCGCTGTGGTCGCAGGTCCGCGGTGAGCGGGCCCTCGAGAAGGGTCGCGCCGGGTTCGCCGACACGGTCGCCGACGACCCACGGTTCGTCGACTTCGTCGAGCGGTGGTGGCCGGCCGTCGACGCCGTCGAGGTGTGGCAGACGCTGCCCGACCTGCTGCAGCGCTACGGCGGGGGATTCAGCGGCGACGAGCGGCGCGCCCTGGCCGCGTCGTGGGAGTCGGCCGTGCCGTCGATCGAGGACGTCCCGCTCATCGACGAGCTGCGCTACCTCATCGGCGAGGTGCCGGCCCAGGACGACGGCGACGACGACCAGCCCAAGCAGCTGATGAGCTTCGAGCGTCGCGAGCGCGAGGAGCGCGACGGGCTGCGGTCCACCACCTCCACCGAGGACGACGGGTACGCGCACGTGCTGATCGACGAGGCGCAGGACCTGTCGCCGATGCAGTGGCGCATGGTCGGTCGGCGGGGGCGGTACGCGAGCTGGACCATCGTCGGCGACCAGGCGCAGTCGTCGTGGCCCGACGCCGCCGAGGCGGCGCAGGCACGCGCAGCGGCACTCGAGGGCAAGCCCGAGCACGCGTTCCGGCTGTCCACCAACTACCGCAACTCCGCCGAGATCTACGACCTGGCGGCACGGGTCGCGGACCACGCGATCCCGGGCGCCGACCTGGCCGACGCCGTCCGCCGCACCGGCGAGGAGCCGCAGCGAGTGGTCGTCGCGCCGCACGAGGTGGTCGACCGCTCCGTCGCCGCCGCGAAGGAGCTGCTCGACCGGGTCGAGGGCTCGGTCGCGGTCGTCGTGCCCCGTGCCCGCATCGCACAGCTGACGGCGGCCCTGGCCGATGCGCCGGAGCGGCTCCGCGTGCTCGACGGTCTCGACACCAAGGGTCTGGAGTTCGACGGCGTCGTCGTCGTCGAGCCCGACGAGGTGGTCGAGGAGACCCCGCTCGACTCCGACGGCGTCGGGGCCGCCGGGTGGCGCACGCTGTACGTCGTGCTCACCCGCGCCACCCAGCTGCTCACGACGGTGGGCTCGACCGAGCGGTGGTGGGCCGCTCTCCGATGAGGTCGCTGCTCAAGTTCCTCGCCGTCGTCGCGCTGTCGCTGGGCGCCGCCGTCCCGACCGCGCTCACCACGTTCGTCCACGGGGAGCGCGACGTGGTCATCGGCGCGCACGACGCGACCGTGCAGCCCGACTTCACGGGCTGGGCCGAGCTCGACTTCGGGGCGGTGCTGCCTCGGCTGCGGCTGCCGGCCGACGCGCCCGCCGGGATCGGCGTCCACATCCGCCTCGGTGACGCCGACGTCACGAGCCTCGAGCAGATCGTGGTGCGCGACGCCGTCATCGCCTCGCAGCCCGAGGGCGAGATCGAGGCCGTCCGTTCGGCCGTCGAGGCGATGGCCCTCGACGCAGCCGCGCGCGGACTCGGCGTCGGTCTGCTCGTCGCGGTGGGCGTCGTGGGCCTGTGGCGCGCGGTCGGCCCCGAGCGACGCGGGCAGCTCCTTCGCGGTGTGCGCCGCCCGCGTCCCCGCCTCGTGGTCACGGCGATCGCCGCCGCCGGCACGACCCTGGCGGCACTCGTGCTGGTCGCGGTGCCCGACCGTCCTCGCCACGACGCCACGGACTGGTCGGCGCTGCGCTCGGTCTTCCCCGGCGTCCCGGCGGACCCGCTCCTCGACACCGTCGAGGTTGCCGACACCGCGTCGGCCCAGGGCAGCAAGGCGCTGGTCGAGGGGGCGGTGAAGACCTACCAGGAGTCGCAGAAGTTCTACGGCCGGCTGGCGGTCACGGCGGCCACGACACCGGTGCGGGTCCCGGAGGACGGCGAGACCACGGCGCTCGTCGTCACCGACCGTCACGACAACATCGGCATGGACCCGGTCGCCCGGGCCGTGGCCGACCGCGCTCGCGCGAGTCTGCTGATCGACCTCGGCGACGACACGTCGACCGGCGGGCGCTGGGAGGGCTTCAGCCTGAACTCGCTGGCCCGCGAGTTCCGTGGCGTCCCGGTCGTCGCGGTCGCCGGCAACCACGACACCGGTGGCTTCGTGCGCCAGCAGATGCGCGACAAGGGGTTCCGGGTGCTGAGTGGCGAGCCGGTGACCGTCGAGGGCATCCGGTTCATCGGCAGCAGCGACCCGCGCAGCTCGGGTCTCACGGCGGGCTACAGCGGCGACGAGTCCGACAACATCGCGGCCATCCGGCAGCAGGACGACGAGCTCACCGAGGCCGCCTGCGCCGACGGCGAGGTCGGCGTCGCCGCGGTCCACTCGTCGGCGTCGGCCAAGAAGCTCGCGGCCAGCGGGTGCGTCGACCTGGTGCTGTCCGGCCACCTGCACCGCCAGGTCGGTCCCACCACCACGACGGGCGAGAACGGCCGCAGCACGACCACCCTCACGACGGGCTCGACCGGCGGTGCCGTCTACGCCTTCGCGCTCGGCAGCAAGCTGCGCCGCCAGGCCCAGGTCACCATCGTGACCTTCCGCGACGGCCGCCCCGTCGGCCTGCAGCCCGTCAGCTTCGAGCCCGGCGGCATCATCGACGTCGCCGACTACACCGAGCTCCAGCCGTCAGAGCGCTGACGGTTTACCACGTTCACGTGGTAAACCTCGCTCAGCTACGCGCACGTGCGTAGCCAAGTGATGGATTACCACGTGCACGTGGTAATCCGTTCACCCGCAACGAGCGAGGAGCAGGTGGGCGTAGGCCTGGGCGCTGCGGAGGACCTCGGAGATCTCGACGCGCTCGTCGATGGCGTGGGCGTCCTCGATGTGGCCGGGACCGTACTGGACGGTGGGGATGCCGGCGGCGGCGTACTGGCGCAGGTCGGAGCCGTAGGGGGCGCCGGTCAGGGCGGGACGGGGGGCGCCGGTCGCGGCGACGGCGTCGGCGACCTGGTCGCCGAACGGGTCGCCGACGGGCAGCGCGCCGGCGGCGAACCGCCCGCCCGGCCAGCTGACCTGGACGGGGTGCTCGCGCAGCCAGGGGTCGTCGATCTCGGCGAGCGCCGCCTCGAACGCAGCGCACGCCTCGGCGAACGACTCGCCGGGCCGCACGCCGTACCGGCCCTCGGCCACCGCGACGTCGGGCACGGTGCTGGCCCACTCGCCGGCCCGGACGATCCCGACCGAGATCGGCCACGGTCGCGGCCCGAACGGCGCCGGCGGGTCGAGGTTGCGCTCGGCGTCGAGCTCGCGCAGGCGGGCGGTGACCTTCTCGAGCAGCTCCAGCGCGCTGACGCCGTGACCGGCCCGCGCACCGTGCGTGGAGAGACCGCGCAGCTGCAGCCGGAACGTCAGGGAACCGGCGTTCGCCGCGATGACCTCGCCGGCGGTCGGCTCGGCGATGAGACACGCACGCCCGGTGTGACCGCGGCGCAGGGTCGCGAACGTCCCGAGGCCGCCGTCCTCCTCGCCGATCACGGTGTGCACCGCGAAGGGCCGCGTGAGCCGGTCGCCGACCGCGCGCACGGCGGCCAGGATCGCGACCACGCCGCCCTTCATGTCGCACACCCCGCGACCCAGCCAGTGCCCGTCGGCCTCGTGCAGGAACCACGGGTCGTGACCCGTCCACCAGTCGGCGTCGCCGGGCGGCACGACGTCGACGTGGCCGTTCAGCACCAGCTCGGGGACGCCGCCGCCCACCGTCAGGGGCATGAAACAGGCCTCAGCCGTGCGGGTCACCAGATCGAACATCGTGCCACGGTTTTCGTGGGTCGCATGAATGTCGAGGAAACACAGTTCGTCCGCACCTGCGGCGTCATAGGCCTTAGCGGCTTCGACGGGATCACCGGCGTCGATCA
>JALRKU010000015.1 GCA_023254755.1 Aeromicrobium sp.
TGGTGCGCGAGTCGGCGACGACGATGCGGTAGTACGGGGTGCGGATCTTGCCCATCCGCTTCAGGCGAATCTTGACTGCCACGGGTGTGGTGTCTCCTCGAGATGTGGTGATGGTCGACCTGCCGGAACCGCGTGGGGACACGGGCGGCGAAGCTGGGGGCCGGTTGCGCTCGGTTGAGAGGGGCCGGGCGCGCCGGACACAAGGCGACATTCTGCCAGATACCGGTGCTCGGCTCCAACCCGCGGCACCGGCGCTGTGACAGCATGAGCGCCATGCCGGACCCGACCGCCAGAAGGACCTACGGCGGCGTCGGGGGCGAGCAGCGCACCGCGGAACGCCGCGAACGCCTCCTCGGAGCCGGCCTGGACCTGCTCGGGGCCGCCGACGACCCGGGCCTGACGGTGCGCGGCGTGTGCAAGGAGGCGGGCCTGATCGCCCGCTACTTCTACGAGAGCTTCGCCGACACCGACGCGCTCGCGGTGGCCGTGCACGACCAGGTGATCACCGAGCTCGTGACCCATGCACTCGGCCGGCTCGCCCCGACCGGCGCCGACGAGAAGGAGCGCCTGCGCATCGGCCTCGAGGCGATCGTCGAGCACCTCGCGGAGGACCCCCGCCGCGGACGGGTGCTGTTCGTGGCTCCGCTGACCACCCCGGTGCTGGTCGCGCGGCGACCCGAGATCGTCACGATGTTCGCCGGACTCCTGCGGGCCCAAGCCGACGAGTTCGTCCAGCTGACCGACGCCGCGTTCGAGACGACGGCCCGGTTCCTCGTCGGTGGCTTCGGCGAGGTGCTCACCGCCTGGCAGGACGGCACCCTCGCGGTGTCGCAGGAGGAGCTGCTCGAGCTCTGCTTCCAGATGTTCGGCGGCATCGTCGCCGCGGTCGACCCCCGCGCGACCGGCTGAGCCGACCAGAGCGTCAGAAGGCGCCGTGCCGACCCGCGCCCTCGACGAAGCGCTCGGCACCGGCCGCACCCTCCGCCGCGACCCACGGCACGCCGTGACGTCCTTCCGCCGCGAACGCCACCGCGGCCGGGACGTCCCACTGGCGGTACACCGCCTCGCGGTCGGCCAGCATGCAGCCCTGCGGGAAGCCCGCGATCTGCTCGGCCAGCTCGTGCGCCGCCTCGAGCGACGAGCCGGTCGGCACGACACGGTTCGCCAGCCCCATCGACAGCGCCTCGTGCGCGCCGACCGGTCGCCCCGTCAGCACGAGGTCGAGGGCACGGCCGTGACCGACGATCCGCGGCAGCCGCACCGTCCCGCCGTCGATCAGCGGGACTCCCCACCGGCGACAGAAGACGCCCAGGACGGCGTCCTCCTCCACGACCCGCAGATCGGCCAGCAGCGCGAGCTCGAGGCCCCCGGCGACCGCGTGACCGGCGATCGCCGCGACCAGCGGCTTGGTCAGGTGCCGCCGGTGCGGGCCCATCGGACCGGGCCCCTCCCCCGTCGGGTCGAGCACCGGCTGACGCTCGGGGTCGCCCACCGAGGACAGGTCCGCTCCGGCGCAGAACGTGCCGCCCGCACCCGTCAGCACCGCGACCCTCAGCGCGTCGTCGGCCTCGAACCGCTCCAGCGCGTCACGCAGCTCGATCGCCGTCGGACCGTCGACCGCGTTCCGCACCTGCGGACGGTCGATCGTGATGGTGCAGATCTCGTCGTCGACGTCGTACCGGACGGCCACGGGCGCTCCTCGGGTCGGGTGGGCGCCCATGGTGTCACGGGGACGCGGTGGATCGGGTGAATGTCCTGACTCAGGCAGGGGCGTCGACTGACAGGGGTCGTCGCCACCCCGAGCCCTCGCCAGCCGAGCCCTCGACTGTCGAGCCCCTCGACTGTCGGGCTGACAGGAGCCGTCGCCGTGGAGCGGCTGCGCCGCGCTCTGTCCATGGCGCGCTCCGCGCGCGGTGGCTCCTCCCAAATCCTGCGGCTCAGATTGACGTGGTGAAGGAGGGCGGCGCTGAACGTGAAGGAGGGCGGCTCGTCGAAATGAGCCGCCCTCCTTCACCACGTCGGGCTGACAGGATTTGAACCTGCGACCCCCTGACCCCCAGTCAGGTGCGCTACCAAGCTGCGCCACAGCCCGTGCTGTTGCCGACAAAGAACCTTACCGCAGGAGCACCCGACGACCTGCATCGGGGACGCCCCGGGAGTCAGCGGCGCTCGCGCTTCTTGCGAGGGCGCTGCTGCAGGTGGATCGGCGAGCCCACGAAGCCGAACTCCTCGCGCAGGCGCCGCTCGATGAAGCGCAGGTACGACGCCTCGAGCTTGCCCGAGGTGAACAGCACGAACGTCGGCGGAGCGGTGCCCGCCTGCGTGCCGAACAGGATCTTGGCCTGCTTGCCACCGCGCACCGGGTGCGGGTGCTCGGCGACCAGGCGGCCGAGGAAGGCGTTGAGCTGACCTGTCGAGACGCGGGTCTCCCAGCCCTCGAGCGCG
>JALRKU010000049.1 GCA_023254755.1 Aeromicrobium sp.
AGACGCACGGCAGGTGGTTCTGCTGTGCGACCGTCTGCGCCCGCAGGTGCTTCTTGACCGTCATCGGGTAGTAGGTGCCGCCCTTGACGGTGGCGTCGTTGGCGACGACGACGCACAGCCGACCCTCGATGCGGCCGATGCCCGTGACGATGCCGGCGCTCGGCACGGCGCCGTCGTACATCCCGTCGGCCGCCAGCGGCGACAGCTCCAGGAACGGCGAGCCCGGGTCGAGCAGGGCGTCGACGCGATCGCGGGGCATCAGTTTGCCCCGGGCGACGTGGTTGGCGCGGGCCCGCGCAGGACCGCCCTCGCGGGCGGCGGCGAGCCGGGTGCGCAGCTCTTCGACCAGTTCCTCCACGGCCCGAACGTACCAGAGCATGTTAATGATCGTTAACCGAACCGATAGGATCGGACCGTGGCCCACGACCGACGCACGCAGATCCTGTCCGAGGCGGCGATCCTGTTCGCCGAGCGCGGATTCCACGGCGTCTCGGTCCACGACATCGGCGCGGCCTGCGGCATCTCCGGACCCGCGATCTACCGCCACTTCGCCGGCAAGGACGACCTGCTGGCGCAGTCGCTCACCGCGATCAGCGAGCGCCACGTCGCCGAGGCCACGGCCAGGGTCGCGGCGCACGAGGACGCCGACGACGCGCTGCGCTCGCTCATCGCCTGGCACATCGACTTCGCGATCGACCACCCCGAGCTGATCGTCATCCAGGACCGCGAGTGGTCCAACCTCACGCCCGCCGCCCAGCGGCGTGTCCGCGACCTGCAGCTGACCTACATCGACGCGTGGGTCGGCGTGCTGCGCCGGCTCCGCACCGACCTCGACGCCGCCGAGGCACGGGCGGCCGTGCAGGCCATGTTCGGGCTGCTCAACTCCACGCCGCACAGCGCGCGCATCAGCGAGAGCCGGATGCGCCTGCTGCTGGAGCAGATGGCGCGATCGGCTCTGCTGACGGCGTGATCGGTCGTCGGCCTCCGGTGCTCGCCACCGCGACGCCGACGAGCATCACGACCGCACCGACGAGCTCGATCGCGCTGGGCACCTCGTCGAGGACGAGCCAGGCCGTCAGCAGGCCGACCGGCGGCACCAGCAGGATGTACGGCACCACCGCCGCGGCCGGGTGGCGCGCGACCAGCGAGTTGAAGATCGTGTAGCCGACGAGCGAGGCGCCGACGACCGTGTAGGCGGTGCTGGCCACGGCGGCCCACCCGAAGTCACCGAGGGCCCGACCGATCTCGTCGGGACCGTCGACGACCAGCGACACCGCGAGGCACGGCAGCGGCACCACGAGCGCCGACCACACCACCAGGGAGAGTCCCGACGCGACCTTGGCCGCTCGCGCCAGCACGTTGCCGATCGCCCACGACAGGGCACCGCCGACGGTGACGAGCAGCGGGACCACCGACGCGTCCGCACCGAACCCGACGGCCACGACGACGAGGCCGACCGTGCCGACCACCACGCCCACCAGCTGGCGGCCGGCAGCCCGCTCGCCGAGCGCCAGCCACGCGATGAGCACCGTGAACACGACCTGCGCCTGGAGCACCAGCGACGCCAGCCCTGCCGGCATGCCGATCGACATCGCCAGGTAGAGCAGGCCGAACTGGCCGCAGCTCATGAACAGACCGATGCCGACCACCGCCTGCCACGACGCCGCCGGCCGCGGCACGAACAGCACGAGCGGGAACGCGACGAGGACGAAGCGGATCGCCAGGAACAGGAACGGCGGCACGTCGGCCAGCCCGTAGTGGATCGCGACGAAGTTGCAGCCCCAGATGACGGCGACCGCGACGGCGAGGAGTCGATCGCGCACGGGCACGGCTCCATCGTCTCCCGTGCCCGGCCCCTGGGACGACCCGGGTTCCACCCAGGAGTGCGCGAGATCCCGCCCTACGATGCTGCCCATGGACCTGGGGAAGCTGCTGGGCGGCCGGCTCGACACCGACGCGCTCAAGGACGTCATCGACCTCGTCACCCGGAACCGCGAGCTGCTGGCAAACCTTCCCGACGTCGTCAGGGCCCTCGCGGGCGGCCTGTCCGACGCCGGCGAGCAGGCGCGGACCGCCGGGCTCGCGCTCGTCGGTCCCGACGGGAAGTCCGGTGCCACCACCCGGCTCGGCGGCAGCGCGTCGACCCTCGGCACGATCGCCGAGAGCCTCACGACCGTCGCGACGTTCATCGACGACGCGGCCGACGACGTCGCCAAGGTCCCGCTCATGGGCGGCCCGGCCAAGCAGCTCGGCGGCGCGGCGAAGACCATCCACGGCACCACGACGAGTCTCGGCGGCCTCGCCGACGACCTCGTCGCGCTGGCCGACATCCTCGGCGACGTCGGCCGGGCCCTGACGGCGCTCGGCGACAAGCTCGACACGTCGGGCACCGAGGCCACGGGCCTCTTCGCGGCGCCCTGACGCGACGCGGATCAGCCGAGCCCGGCCGCCTGGGGGCGGAAGCCCGGGGGCCGGTTGGAGACCCGCGCCCCGAAGTCGTCGGGGTCGGCGAGGGCCCAGTCGGCGCGCCACGCCTCGGGCGCAGCGACGTGCAGCTGGCCGCGCTCGAGCCAGTCGTACAGCTCGGCGTACGAGGTCGTGACGTGGTGGTCCAGGCGGCGGTTGAGCAGTCCCGGGTGCAGCTCGTCGAACGACGACAGGCCCATCGACGCGACGATCTGGTGCGCGCTCGCGACGGTCGCGGCCTGGAAGTTGCGGACCCGCAGCGCCTTGTCGTCGACACGCAGGGCCCGCGCGCGCCACGGGTCCTGCGTCGCGACGCCGACCGGACACCTGTTGGTGTGGCACGCCTGTGCCTGGATGCAGCCGACCGCGAACATCATGGCGCGCGCCGCGAGCGTGAAGTCGGCCCCCTGGCAGATGCGCTTGACGACGTCGATGCCGGTCGCGACCTTGCCACTCACCCCGATCTTGACCCGGTCGCGCAGCCCCACGCCGGTCAGCGCGTTGTGCACGAAGATCAGGCCCTCGGTCAGCGGTGTCCCGACGTGGTCCTCGAACTCGACCGGCCCGGCGCCGGTGCCGCCCTCGGAGCCGTCGACGATGACGAAGTCGGGTCCGGCGTCCTCCTCGTCCATCGCCTTGCAGATCGCCAGGAACTCGTGGCGCGACCCCACGCACAGCTTGATCCCCACCGGCTTGCCACCGCTGAGGTCGCGCAGCCGCTCGACGAAGTGCACGAGCTCGCGGGCCGACCCGAACTCGGGGTGCGCCGGTGGTGACACGACGGTGTGGCCCTCGGGGACGTGCCGGGTCGCGGCGATCTCGGCGTTGACCTTGGCCCCGGGGAGCACGCCGCCGAGACCTGGCTTGGCACCCTGGGAGAGCTTGACGGAGATCGCCTTGACGCTCTCGCCACGGGCCTTGCGCGCGAACGCCTCGGCGTCGAAACGGCCCTCGGGCGTGCGGCAGCCGAAGTAGCCGGAGCCGAGCTCCCAGATCAGGTCGCCCCCGTGCTTGAGGTGGTACGGACTGATGGCGCCCTCACCCGTGTCGTGCGCGAACCCGCCCAGCGCGGCCCCGGCGTTGAGGGCCTCGATCGCGTTGCCCGACAGGGAGCCGAAGCTCATCGCCGACACGTTCAGCAGCGCGATGTCGTAGGGCCGGGTGCAGCGGGGCCCGCCGAGGCGGACGCTCGGCAGGTCGCCCGCCGCCTGACGGGCGCTGAGGGAGTGGGTCACGAACTCGTAGCCGACCGCGTTGACGTCGCGCTCGGTGCCGAACGGCTCGGCGTCCTCGTCACCCTTGGCGCGGGCGTAGACGAGGTCACGGGTCTCGCGGTCGAACGGCGCACCGTCGGTGTTCGACTCGACGAAGTACTGCTGGATCTCCGGACGGATGAGCTCGGCGGCGAAGCGGAAGTGGCCGAGCACGGGGTAGTTGCGCAGGATGCTGTGCCGACGCTGCAGCAGGTCGCTGACACCGACCAGCCCCACGACGAGAAGCGGGGCGGCGAGCAGCCACCACGCCCAGCCGTGAAGGAGGGCGAGCGTCGCCAGCACCGCCCCGCCGACCACGAGTCCCACGATGACGAACCACCTGATCATGGCCCTCATGATCCACCCGATCGGCGCGGTGGCCGCGCACCGGCCTGATCGGTTCGGGCCGATCGGGTCGGACCCGGAGCGATCAGGCGTCGCGGAGCGTGCGCCAGGAGACCAGCGCCGCGCCGAGCGCCACCGCGATGGCCACCGCCGACGTGGTCTGGACGCCCAGGTCGAAGGCCGCGTGGGCCGACTCGCGGATGGCCTCGCCGATCGGGGCACCGTAGCGGCCCGACTCGTACTGGTCGGCCACGCCGAGCGTGCCGCCGAGGGTCTCGAACGCGCCCTCCTTCTCGCCCCACGCCGCGATCGCGGGGAAGGTGAGCTCGGCGCGGTAGACCGCGGTGAGCACCGCTCCCAGCACGGCCGTGCCCATCACGGCGCCGATCTCGTACGCCGTCTCGGAGATCGCCGAGGCCGCTCCGGCCTTCGACGACGGGACGCTGGAGAGCATCAGGTCGTTGGTGATCGTCTCGGCCAGGCCGATGCCGACCCCCATCAGCGCGAACGCGATCGCCACGGACGCCACGGTGGGGACGCCGACGAGCGCCATCACGGCGTAGCCGACCGCCGACGCCGTGAAGCTGCCGCTGACGAGCGCCCGCACCGAGAAGACCTGCATGAGTCGCACCGCGACGAAGCCGCTGACGACCGTGACCGTGAGGCCCGGGAGCAGCACGAGGGCGGCGTCCATGGGGGACAGGCCCAGCACCAGCTGCAGCAGCTGCGCGCCGAGGAACAGGAACCCGGTCAGCGCCATGAGGCTGAGCAGGTTGGCCACGATCGCGCCCGTGAAGACCCGGTTGCGAAACAGCGTCAGGTCGATCATCGGGTGCGCGCTGGCCCGCAGGCGCCGCACGAGCGACCAGCCGGCGAGGACCGCCAGGGCGAAGGCCGTCAGCGTCACGTCGTCGAGACCGTGCTTGGCCAGGTTCTTGATGCCGTAGACGAACGGCAGCATCGTGACGAGCGACAGCGCGATGGCCAGGCCGTCGAGCGGACCGGGCTCGGGGTCGCGGGACTCCGGCAGCAGCGCCAGGGCGAGCGGGATCAGCGCCACGACGATCGGGACGTTGATGAGGAACACCGCACCCCAGGCGAAGTGACCGAGCAGCCAGCCGCCGACGATCGGGCCGAGGGCGGCGCCGCCGGAGAACATCGCCGCCCACGTCGCGATCGCGATGCGGCGGTCGCGCGGGTTCTCGAAGACGTTGCGGATCAGCGACAGGGTCGAGGGCATCAGCGTCGCGCCGAAGACGCCGAGCAGCAGCCGTGCGGCCAGCAGCATCTCGGCGCTCGTGCTGAACGCGGCGAGCAGCGACGCGGCCGCGAAGCCGACCGAGCCGATGAGCAGCAGCCGACGGCGACCGACGCGGTCGCCGATCGAGCCCATCGCGATGAGCAGGCCAGCGAGCATGATCGCGTAGATGTCGACGATCCACAGCAGCTGCGTGCCGCTGGGGCGCAGGTCGAGGCTGATCGACGGGAGCGCGAAGCTCAGCACCGTGTTGTCGACCGACACCATCAGCACGGGAAGCATCAGGACC
>JALRKU010000076.1 GCA_023254755.1 Aeromicrobium sp.
GTCGAGGAACCGGGTGGGCGGCCGCTGTCCGCGGCCGCCGGCCCGGCGGGCCGCGGCCCACGACACCATGAGCACCTGCCGAGCCCGGGTCCCCGCGACGTAGAAGAGCCGCCGCTCCTCCTCGACCTGCTCCGGCGTCTGGGCGAACGGGCTTGGCACCGTGCCCTCCTGCATGCCGACGCAGAAGACGGCGTCCCACTCCAGACCCTTGGCCGAGTGGATCGTGGCGAGCGTGACGCCGTCGGCGGTGGGGGCGTGCGCGGCGGCCGCGCGCCGTTCGAGGTCGTCGACGAGCTCGGGCATGCCGGCCTCGGGACGGTCGGCGACGAGGTCGCGGCACATCGACACGATGGCGCGCAGGGACTCCCACCGGTTGCGGATCTCGCCGGGCCCGGACGGGGCCTCGTCGCTGTAGCCGATGCCGGCCAGGATGTTGCGGACGTGGTCGACGAGGTCGTCGTGGGCGTCCGCTGCGGTGCTCTGCACGTCGGCCCGCAGCAGCGCGACGGCCTGCCGGACCTCGGCCCGCCGGAAGAAGCCCTCACCGCCGCGCAGCGTGTACGGGATGCCGTGCTCGCCGAGCGCCTCCTCGTAGGCCTCGGACTGCGCGTTGATGCGGTAGAGCACCGCCATCTCGCGGTAGGGCACGCCCCGACGGTGCAGCAGCTGGATCTCGTTGGCGACGGCCTGCGCCTCGGCGGGCTCGTCGGGATGCCCGACGTACGTGACGGGGTCGCCCGTCGGCTTCTGCGGCTGGAGCACCACGCCGGCGCGCCGACCCCGCTCGAAGACGGCGTTGGCCACCGCGACGATCTGCGGGGTGGACCGGTAGTTGCGCACCAGCTCGATGCGCTCGCCGTTCTCGAACCGGCGGGAGAAGTCGGTGAGCAGCCGCGGCGACGCCCCGGCGAACGAGTAGATGGTCTGCAACGGGTCGCCGACGACGCACACGTCGTCGCGACCGCCCAGCCACAGGTCGAGCAGCAGCGACTGCAGGGGGTTGACGTCCTGGAACTCGTCGACGACGAACCAGCGGTACTGCCGGCGCACCGCGGCGGCGATGCGGTCGTCGTCGGCCAGGATCGACGCTGTCACGAGGAGGATGTCCTCCATGTCGATGCGCTCGGGACCCTTGACCTCCTCGTACGCGCGGAGGACGTCGGCCACCGTGACGGGATCGAGGTCGCCAACCTCGCGTCGGTGCTGCGGTGCCTCGCGGACGTACGCGTCGGGCTTGATCGTGCTGACCTTGGCCCACTCGACCTCGGACGCCAGGTCGCGGACCAGCGCCTGGTCGGCCCGCACACCGGCCTGACGGGCGGCAGCCGCCACGAGACCGAACTTGGAGTCGACGATCTGCGGCAGCTCGCCACCGATGGCCTGCGGCCAGAAGTAGCGAGCCTGCCGCAGCGCGGCGGAGTGGAACGTGCGCGCCTGCACGCCCGGCGCGCCGAGCCGGGCCAGGCGCGTGCGCATCTCGCCCGCGGCGCGGGTGGTGAACGTGACGGCGAGGACCTCGCTCGGCTGGTACAGGCCGGTGGCGACGCCGTGCGCGATGCGGTGGGTGATGGCACGCGTCTTGCCCGTGCCCGCACCCGCCACGACGGTGACCGGACCGCGCAGCGCCTCGGCGACCGCCCGCTGCTCGGGGTCGAGTCCGTCGAGCAGCTGGTGCGGATCGGGCACGGGTCCTCCGGTCGTGGCGTGGGGCGGGGTGGAATGGTCGAGGCCTGGGTGGCGTTGTGCAGAATCGACACTAGTCGTCGAAGGAGACACACCATGTCCGGCTCGTTCACCCTCTACTCCACGTCGTGGTGCGGGTACTGCCACCGTCTCAAGTCGCAGCTGAGCCGCGAGGGGATCGAGTTCACCGAGATCGACATCGAGCGCGACCCCGCGTCGGCCGAGATCGTCGAGAAGGCGAACGGCGGCAACCAGACCGTCCCGACGCTGGTGTTCGCCGACGGCTCCGCGCTCACCAACCCGAGCGTCGCCCAGGTCAAGGACAAGCTCGCCACCGTCTGAGTCGCACGCCGCCACGTCCGGGCCCTGATAGGGTCGCGACATGGCGCTGGCACTCGTGACGGGCGCGGGACGCGCCAACAGCCTGGCGGCCGCCGTCGCCGACCGACTCGTCGCCGACGGGTGGGAGGTCGCCACCTCCGACCTCAGCGGTACGGACCACGACGCCGACCTGTCGTCGCCCGACGGGCCCGACGAGCTCGTCGCGGCGGTCCGGCGCACCCGAGGCGCGATCGACGCCCTGGTGCTCAGCCACGCCCACGGCGTCGAGTCGGGCATCCTCGACACGACCGCCGAGAGCTTCGACCGCCACGTCGCGGTGAACGCCCGGGCGTCGCTCCTGCTCATCGCGGCGTTCGCTCGCCAGGTCCCCGAGTCCGGGGGCGCCGTCGTGGCGCTCACCAGCGACCACACGACCGGCAACCTGCCGTACGGCGCGTCCAAGGGCGCGCTCGACCGCATCGTCATCTCGGCAGCACGCGAGCTGGGACCCCGCGGCATCTCCGCCAACGTCCTCAACCCCGGGCCGATCGACACCGGGTGGATGGACGACGAGACCCGGGCCGCGCTCGAGCCGCACCATCCCCTCGGCCGGCTCGGCGAGCCGCGCGACGCAGCGGACGTCGTGGCGTTCCTGCTGTCGCCCGAGGGCCGCTGGATCTCGGGCCAGCTGCTGCAGGCCGACGGCGGGTTCTCCGCCCGCTACTGAGCCAGGCCTGATCGAGTCAGGCCCAACGAGTCAGGCCCAGTCGAGTCAGGCCCAGCGGCCGTGGATCGTGCCGCCGTGCCAGGTCTGGATGAGCGCGCGGGAGATCGACACGTTCGGCGGCAGCAAGAGGTCGGTCGACGCGGTCATGTCCGTGACCTCCTCGCGCGTGAACCAGCGAGCCTCGGCGATCTCGTCGTGGTCGACCACGATGTCCGAACCCGGTTCCGCCTGCCCGAAGAAGCCCAGCATCAGGCTGGAGGGGAACGGCCACGGCTGGCTTCCCGCGTAGGTGACGTCGCCGACCCGGACCCCGACCTCCTCCAGCACCTCGCGCCGCACGGCGTCGCCGAGCGTCTCGCCGGGCTCGACGAAGCCGGCCAGGGTCGAGAACCGTCCCTCGGGCCACGAGGGCTGACGTCCGAGCAGGGCGCGGTCCTGCGCGTCGGTGATGAGCATGATGACGGCCGGGTCGGTGCGGGGGAAGTGGTGGGTGCCGCACGCCGGGCACCGGCGCTCGTGCCCGGCGGCGTGGACCTCGGTCGGCTGGCCGCACCGCGCGCAGAACCGGTGGGTCTGGTGCCACCGGGCCACGCCGACCGCGTGGACCGCGAGCGAGGCGTCGTCGGTGTCGATGACGGGTCCGATCATGCGCAGGCTCTGCGGCTGCAGCTCACCGGGCACCCGGTCGACCATCACGGCCGCGTACCGGACGCCGTCGCGCACGCCGAGGAACGCCCACTCGCCCTCGGGCGCCTCCGCCTCGTCGACCCACCGCACTCCCCCACCGTCGGTGGTGGCGACGTGCTCGCCCCCGAGCACGAGCACGCGCAGGTCTCCCGGAGCGGACCGCCAGGCGTCGTCCTTGCGCAGGTGGGCGGAGCGGTCATGACTCGTGCGGGAGAAGGCGAAGTCCACGATCGCCACCGTAGACCTGCCTCAGAAGGAGCCGAGCCTGTCCTCGAGCTCGGCGCGGTCCGGCAGGTCGTCGAAACGCTGGACCTCACCGCGGCGGACGTAGGCGAACGCACCGACGACGCGCGACGGATCGACGCTCTGCAGCTCGGCCCAGCCGAGCCGGTAGACGGCCAGCTGGAGAGGATCGGCGTCGGCCTGGGCGCCGGTCTTCCAGTCGACGACCTCGAAGCCGGCGGTGCCGTCGGGCAGGGTCGTCGCGAAGACGGCGTCGATGCGTCCGACGACGTGCTGCCCGCCGAGGACGAGCGAGAACGGCACCTCGATGCCGAGCGGCACCTGGTCGGCGTACGGGCCGGCGAGGAAGCGCTCGACCACCTCGGCCAGCTCGGCGTCGGACTTCAGGTCCCGGTCGCCGGCACCCGGGAGGTCGGACGGGTCCAGCAGCGGCTGCTGGCCGTAGTGGGTCTCGATCCACGCGTGGAAGCGAGTGCCGAACCGTGCCGCGGGCGAGGGCTGGCGGGGCACGGGCCGGGCCAGCGACCGGGCGAACTCGGCGGCGTCGCCGACGAGCCGCAGCACCGAGGTCGCCGACACCGTGGCCGGGACGGGGACGCCGACCGGTCCGTCGTGGGGCCGGGCGGCGCGGATCTGCTCGATCTCGCGGTCGAGGTCGGCGAGCAGCGCCAGCTCGGCCGCCTCGGCGGGGTCGCCGGTGCGCTCGGGGACGACGAGGGCTCCGTCGGCCGCGGCCTCGACAAGACGCGCGGCCTCGAGGCGGGCGGTCATCGGGCGGTGCCGCGGCGGCCACGGGACCGGCTCGACGACCAGCTCGGGGTTCTCGGCCTCCTGCGGCGCGTCGGCCCACTGCGCCACCGGGCGGCCCTGCGCGACGCACTCGTCGTGGACGGCGTCGAGGAACGGCGAGGGCTCGCGCTGCTTGAGCTGCGTGCGTCCCCACCAGTGACCGCTGAGGTGCAGGCACCGCCGGGCGCGCGTGAACGCGACGTAGGCCAGCCGCACCTCCTCGTCGGCATCGGCCTGACGGCAGTCGTCGACGAACGCCCGCAACCCCTTGTTGCTCCACTCGGTCACCTGCGGCAGCACGTCGGCGTCGCCGCGCAAGGGGTAGGGGAAGCCTTGCGAGGTCGACGTCCACCGCTCGCGGCCCTGCCCGCTGGGGAAGGTGCCGGCGACGACGAACGGCACCAGCACGCGGTCCCACTCCAGCCCCTTCGCGGCGTGGATCGTGAGCACCTGGACCGCCCCGTCGCGCGACCTCTCGGGCACCTCCAGCCCGGTGCCGAACTCCTCCTCGGCCCGCAGGTAGGCCACGAAGCCCGGCAGCGAGTCGACGTCGGACGTGGACCCCAGGTCGTCGGCGACGTCGACCAGCGCCGTGAGGTCCGCCGACGCGCCGGTGCCGAGCAGGGCGGTCTCGACGTCGAGGTCGAGCGAGCGGATCGCGAGCCGCACGACGTCGGCGACCGAGCCCGAGAGCC
>JALRKU010000117.1 GCA_023254755.1 Aeromicrobium sp.
CCGAGCCACCGCTGGTTGACGTAGGGCATGCCGACGCGTGTCGCCTGCTGGGCGATGGGCTCCTGTGCCTGCTTCTTGGTGCCGACGAAGAGGATCGTGCCGCCGCGGGCAACGGTCTCCTTGACGAACTCGTAGGCGCGGTCGATGTAGGACAGCGACTGCTGCAGATCGATGATGTAGATGCCATTGCGCTCGGTGAAGATGAAGCGCTTCATCTTGGGATTCCAGCGGCGGGTCTGGTGTCCGAAGTGGACACCGCTCTCGAGCAGCTGGCGCATGGTGACGACGGCCATGGTCGGTTCTCCTTGCGGCACGCGTGACGTGCCGATTCCTGGTTGTCCCCACCGGCGGGTTCGCCGGTGGCCTGACGCCCGGGCGACGCGTTCCACCTCCATGCAGATCGCTCTGCGGGAGGACCAGGATCGCGTCCGCATTCGGCTCTCGCGTCACACGGGGCCGGGCGTGCGAATTTCACCTCCGAGAAGGTGATGTCCGAAGTCTACCCCGCCCCCACCCACTCACGAAATCCGCGCCGAGTCAGGCCGCTCCGCTGAGGAGTCACAGGGTTCTCCACAGCCCTGTCCCGGGGCCGCTCGTCGTCCCCAGCCGGTCCGTGGCCCGTGGTTCGTCGGCGTCCTGCGGACGACCGTGGACCGCATGGTCGTTCCCGTCGCCCTCGTCGCGCTCCTCGTCGGTCTGCTGCCCGGAGGCACCACCGCGTCCGACGAGCCGTGGTCGTGGCCCGTCGGACGCGAGGGACTGCAGCGACGGTTCGACCCGCCGGCCACCGAGTACGGGCGGGGCCACCGGGGCATCGACGTGGCGGCGCCGACCGGCACGGTCGTGCGCGCCGTCGCTCCCGGACGGGTCGTGTTCGCCGGGTCGGTCGCCGGCACACCGGTCGTCACGGTCGACCACGGGTCGACGCGCTCGACCTACCAGCCGGTCCGGGCACGCGTCGCGGTCGGCGACGCCGTCGACCGCGGTGACGCGCTCGGCACGCTGACGAGCGGCCACGGCCACTGCTCCTCCACGTGCCTGCACCTCGGTCGTGTCGCGGACGACGACGGCTACCTCGACCCGCTCGACGTCCTCGGCGGCGGGCGGTTCCGTCTCATCACCCCCGACGGACCCCCGCCCCCTCCCCCACCCGGCTACGGCAGCCTGCTGCGTCCGGTGCGCGGTCCGGTCACGTCGGCGTTCGGGATGCGCACGCACCCGATCACGGGGGTGCGCAAGCTGCACGACGGCACCGACTTCGGCGCGCGGTGCGGCACGCCCGTCCGCGCCGCCGCGGCGGGGACGGTGATCCGCACACCCACGGATCGCGGGTACGGCAGACGGGTGCTGGTGCGGCACGGCGACGGCCTGGTCACCGGCTACGCCCACCTGTCGTCGCGCACCGTCGGCCGCGGCGATCGCGTCGGAGCGGGCGACGTCGTCGGCCGCGTCGGGAGCACCGGGATGTCCACCGGGTGCCACCTGCACTTCATGGTCCTGCGCAAGGGCCGCGCCGTGGACCCGGCCTCGATGCTGTAGTCAGGCCCGCGGGTGGGCCAGCCGATAGGCCTGCCGCAGCCGCTCGGTGCTGACGTGGGTGTAGATCTGGGTCGTTCCGAGCGACGCGTGACCGAGGATCTCCTGCACCGATCGCAGATCCGCGCCGCCCTCCAGCAGGTGGGTCGCCGCGGTGTGCCGCAGTCCGTGAGGGCCCAGGTCCGGCGCGCCCTCGACCGCCGCGAGCCGGTCGTGCACGACCTTGCGGACCGTGCGCTGGTCGAGTCGACCGCCACGGACCCCCAGGAAGAGCGCCGCGCCGGAGTGCTCGGTCAGCAGCTCGGGACGCCCGCGGCCGGTCCAGAGCTCGAGCGCGTCGGCCGCCGGCGCACCGTAGGGCACGACGCGCTCCTTGCGGCCCTTGCCGAACACACGCACGACCCGACGACCACGATCGAGGTCGTCGACGTCGAGGCCCACGAGCTCGCCGACGCGGATCCCGGTCGCGTACAGCAGCTCGAGGATCGCGAGGTCCCGCAGACCCACCGCCCCGTCGTCGCCGAGGGCCGCCTGCGTGGTGTCCAGCAGGGCGCGGACCTCCGCCTGCGTCAGGGCCGGCGGCAGCTCGCGGTGCGCCTTGGGGCTCGCGAGCAGCGCGCCCGCGTCGCCCTCGGCGCGTCCGGTCCGCACGAGCCACGCCGTGAACACCCGTGCCGCGGTGGCCCGGCGGGCCAGTGTCGTCCGCGCACGTCCGAGCGTCTGCTGGTTCGCGAGCCAGCTGCGCAGGGAGCGGATGGTGAGATCCGCGGGATCGGAGACGCCCAGGCGCTCGGCGTGCTCAGCGAGACTGCGCAGGTCCACGAGGTAGGCCCGCACCGAGTGTGCCGTCAGGTCACGCTCCACGGCGAGGTGCTGCTCGTAGTCACCGAGCACCGCCGACCACGTCTCGCCCAGATCCACCATGGCTCCACGATGACCGATCGGTGGCGGGCCGGGCCTCAGGCTCGCCGTCCGCTGAACCGGAAGGCGCCCGCGAGGCCGAGCGGCGCGACGACCACGTCGACCAGTCCCAGCGCGAGGAGCTCGCGCTCGAGGTCCTCGCGGTCGATCATGCGGACCCGCGACCGGGTCAGCACGTGGACCGCACGGCCCAGCCGGGAGTCCGGAAGGTCGTAGCCCACGAGGCTTCCGTCCGGCTTGAGGACGCGGACGGCATCGGCCAGCACCTGCTCCCACTCGATCGTGTGGTGCAGCATCAGCCAGCTGCACACCGTGTCGAACGTGGCGTCGTCGAAGGGCAGGCCCGCAGCATCGACCTGGCGCGCCTCTGCACGGTCGCCGAACTCCGCCAGCTGGGCGGCGGCGAGTCGCACCATCGCTGGGTCGACGTCGCTCGCGACGTATCTGATCACCTCCGGATGCCCACGAAGCACCTCGGCCGCCATCGCGCCGCTGCCGCAGCCGATCTCGAGGACCCGTGGACCGATGCCTCCGCTCAGCACACGTGGGACCACGACGCGCCGGGCGAACCAGCGCCACGGAGGCGTCCGACAGAACACCGACTCCAGGTCGGACATGCGAGCCACGGACCGACTCTACGTTCGCGCGGGTTCGTTCAGGAGGCCACTCGAGCAGCGCGCTGGGCGGCTGAGACGTGCAGCGCCACGTGCGTGCGTTGGTTCGCGGGCAGTCGAGGGTGTCGGGCGGCCGTGACGGGCGCTTCACGTGGACGCTGCAGCAGCGCCCACCAGCTGAGCCGTCGATCGAGTGACTCGTCAGCGGAAATTCGTGACTCGTCAGCGGAAACCGGTGACTCGTCAGCGGGGTGGGGTGAGGCCGAGCTCGCCGACCACCTCGGCGCCCGAGGTGACGAGGACGGCCTTGCCGGCCCGGACCGCGGCGTGGGAGCCGTCGGAGCGGCGGGAGGTGACGGGTCCGGGGAGGGCCATCGTGGCGCGGCCCAGCAGATCGGCCCAGTGCAGGGTGTTGAGCGAGCCGCTGCGTCGGGCCGCCTCGACCACCACGGTGCCCTGGCCCAGCGCGGCGATGATGCGGTTGCGCGACAGGAAGCGGTGCTTGAGCGGCGTGGCTCCGGGGGCCTGCTCGCTGACGACCAGGCCGCCCTCCGCGACGATCCGCTCGAGCAGCTGCGTGTGGGCGACCGGGTAGGCCCGGTCGGCGCCGCACGCGAGGACCGCCACCGTGGGCCGGCCGAGAGCCAGGGCGCCACGGTGCGCACAGGCGTCGATGCCGTAAGCCGCACCGCTGACGACCGTCAAGCCGGCGTCGGCGACGTCGGCCGCCAGCTCTCCGGCGACGTCGGCGCCGTACGTGCTGCACGACCGCGCGCCGACGACCGAGAGGGCCGATCTCGCGAGCTCGTCGAGACGTCCGGCTCCCCTCACCCACAGACCCCACGGCGCTCCCACCGATCCCTGGAGCGGCTCGACGTGGTCGAGGTCGTCGAGCGCGTCGGGCCACTGCGTGTCGCCCGGGACCACCCACCGCAGGCCGGCGGCGGCGCCGCGGGCGAGCGCGTCGTCGACCTTCCGGTCGAGGTCCGCGTCGCGGAGCCGGCCCGCGACACCCTCGACGCCATGAGCAGCGACGCGCTCGAGGATCCGCTGGTCCCCGGGCTCGGCCGCGAGTGACAGCGCGAGGCGCGCACGCGACTGCGGTGTCACGACGCCACCAGCTCGCGCAGCGGTCCGCCCACGGCGTCGCCGCGACGCAGCGCGAGCGCAGTCTGGACGTCGTCGACGGTGGGCACGTCGTGAGCGGCGATGTCGGCGAGGGTCCACGCCAGCCGCAGGACGCGGTCGGCCG
>JALRKU010000126.1 GCA_023254755.1 Aeromicrobium sp.
CGGGTGGTGCGTGAGTCCGAGACTCAGAGCGGGCGGATGTTCGCCGCCTGCAGGCCCTTCTGGCCCTGCTCGACGTCGAACTCGACCTTCTGGTTCTCGTTGAGCGACTTGTAGCCGCTGGTCTGGATCGCGGAGTAGTGCGCGAACACGTCCTCGCCGCCGTCGTCTGGGGCGATGAAGCCGAAGCCCTTGTCGGCGTTGAACCACTTGACGGTTCCGGTAGCCATCTTTCGTTCTCCTTGTGGCGATTCACCGTCGACGGACTTCGCCGACGGCTGTCGCGACGTCTTGCAAACCTTCAGAAGAACCACGGCCCCGAGAGGTGCGCCAGTCATCCATTCGGCCCAACGTCGTGCAACACGTCCAGCGTAGGGCACGCGACGCCGTGTCTCCTAGGACGCGGACACCGCGCCGGAAAACACTGCGTTACGGTCTGCTGAACTGCGACCCGCGAGTCAGCCGGCGATCATCTGGACGGTCCACCACTGGGTGCCGTCGTGGTAGGCGCCGACGCCGTACCACGACGTGTTCGCCTTCAGCAGGTTCGCGTTGTGGCCCGGTGAGTTCTTCCACGCGGTCACGACGGCCGTACCGGTCGGGTAGCCCACGGCCAGGTTCTCGCCGATCCGCTTCTTCTTGCACTGCTTGAGGACCTTCTTGAGGTTCGAGGGCGACCGGTGCTCCAGCTTCTTGACCTCGGTGGCCAGGTGCTTGGCCCAGGCGTCGGCCTTCTTCTCCAGGCACGGCGACTTCTTCAACGCGTTGAGACCCTTCGCGGTGCGGTAGGTGTTGGTCGCCGTGACGACCTCGGCCTCGTACTCGGCGGTCGTCGCCGCCTGGGCAGGCACGACGAGCGCCGTCGCGGCGAGGGCGACACCGGCCAGGAGGCTCGCGAGGATCTTCATGACACCAGCGTAGGAGGGCGGTCGGGTCAGAGGCGACCGCAACCGAATCGACACTGATTGCGTCGCGAAACCCTCTAGTCAATCCGGACTAGATCCGTATAGTCAGGCAGAACCACAAGTCAGACGGCGTCGCCGGGGGGTCTCGTCCGTTCTCCTGATCCGGGAGACGACGTCGTTTCCGGGACCTCGTCAGGATCCATCCCGGAGGAAACAGTGAAGCGTGTGACCACAGGCCTCGTCGGCCTCGGCCTCGTCGCGACGATGGGGCTGGCGGTCCCGCCGTCCTCGGTCGCGGCGCCGGCTCCGCCCAGCAACGGGCCCAGCCGTGCCTCGGCCGAGCACGAGCTCGCCAACCCACTCGAGGACAAGCGTCGCGCGCTGCGCGAGCAGGCGCTCACCTCGGTGCTGAACGGCGACGCGAAGGCCGAGCAGCGCAGCGGCAGCACCGTCGTCAAGGTCGGCAAGGGCACCAGCCCCGCCGAGGCGGCCCGCCGTGCCAACCAGAAGGCGAGCAAGACCTTCAAGGGGTCGAGCAAGGGCAAGACCCAGGACCAGTACGTCGAGCTGAAGCAGGAGCGCGCCGACAAGGTCTTCGTGATCCTCGCCGAGTTCGGCAACGAGCGGCACCCCGACTTCCCCGATGTCGACACCGATCCCGACACCCCGGGACCCACGACGTTCGAGGGCCCGCTGCGCAACAAGATCCCCGAGCCCGACCGCACCAAGGACAACTCGACGATCTGGCAGAAGAACTACGACCGCCAGCACTACGAGGACCTGTACTTCGGCACGGGCAAGGGTGTCGAGTCGCTCAAGACGTACTACGAGACGCAGTCGTCGGGCCGCTACACGGTCGACGGCTACGTGTCGGACTGGGTCAAGGTCAAGTACAACGAGGCCCGCTACGGCCGTGAGGACGCCACCACGTGGAACCTCATCCAGGACGCGGTCGAGCAGTGGGTCGCGGCCCAGAAGGCGGCCGGCAAGTCCGACGCCGAGATCAAGAAGGCGATCGCCGAGTACGACCAGTACGACCGGTACGACTTCGACGGCGACGGCGACTTCAACGAGCCCGACGGCTACATCGACCACTTCCAGATCGTCCACGC
>JALRKU010000134.1 GCA_023254755.1 Aeromicrobium sp.
GCAGGGGACTCGCCGGGGACCTCCGGCGGTGCCTGGTGGTCCACCTCGCCGTAGGCGATGCCGGCGGCCCACACGATCAGCGTGACGCCGACCCACGTGCCCCAGCCCTCGATCTCGAATCCCGAGGACGGGACGACCCAGTCGGTCAGCCCGAGGGCCAGTGCGGTGAGCACGAGGCCGCCGAGGATCGTGTAGCCGCGCGCGAACCGGTTGACGGTGCTGGTGACGACGCCGCGCAGCAGCACCGTCAGCACCGTGAACAGCACGACGGCCGCCACGAACCAGCCCCAGGTGATGTTGAACCGGTCGAACAACCACGCCGCGAAGCCGAGCGAGAAGATGTTCGCGACCGCCGAGATCAGGATCGACCTGCCGAGTGTCCCCACCCGGTCAGTCTTTCACGATCAGAACGCGAACCAGTCCGACCGCAGACCGAACGCCCAGCGGGCGTCGACACCGGTGATGGTCTTGCTGCCCTTCGAGCCGACCAGCTTCAGCGACGACACGCGACCGCCGTCCTCGCCGTGGCCGTTGCGCTTCGTGACGGACAGCGACTTCAGGGTGCCGATCGAGGAGTACTTCTTCTCGATCGTCGACGCCTTGACCGAGATGGTCCAGTCGTGGTTCTTGTTGCCCGACCAGCCGTCCCAGCCGTCCGAGACCGCCTTCAGGTACGGCTGGCTGCCGGTGTTGGTGTAGCCGCCCGACGACGACGAGAACTGCGCGAGAGCGGGCTTGCCGTCGTAGGTGAGGATCTTGCCGGCCGTGGCCTTGATCGCCGCGTCGGTCGCGTCGGTCTCGGCCGAGACGCCGCCGTAGACCTGGCAGCTGGTCGTGTCGCAGATGTCGTAGTAGCCACCCGAGCCCATCGTGCGGGCGCCGTAGGTCCGGGCGGCGACCGACTGCGCCTTGAGCGCCTCGGCGTGCCACGACGACGGCATCTCGCGCGCGACGACCCCGCGGGTGTAGTTCTCCAGCGACAGCACGTTGACGGTGTTGCGTGCCGACGAGCCGGAGCTCGGCAGCGCAGAGCGCAGCGTGTCGCGGTAGACCCTGTTGCCCGCCGGCGTGACGAGGGTCAGCGACGACGCCTCGAATTGCGCGTTGCCGGTCCAGACCATCGACTTGTAGGTCGTGTAGCCGCCCGTGGTCCGGTACTGGAGCACGGACTGCTTCTTGTTGCTGGAACGCTGGACGATCATCCAGCGCACGACCTTGTCGCCGCCGACCGTCGTGGGCAGCGTGATCTCGGTGCCGCCCTGGCGGAACACGATGCCCGACTTCGCCTCGATCAGCACCGAGTCCGACGTGTCGGCCGTGATGAGCACGCGGATGTCGCCGCTCTTCGAGCCCAGGTCCGTGCCCGTGTAGTACTTGTCGAGGATCTCGGTGTACTTGGCGCCGTCACGGGCACCGCCCTCGGCTCCGTACTGGCTCATCCCGATGCCGTGTCCGTAGCCGTGGCCCTTGAAGGCGATGGTGCGGCTCGACGGCACCGACGTGGTGTCCTTCGCGCTCGACGCCTTCGCGGCGGTGGCGAGCGTGGCGGGCGTGCCGGAGTAGGACGTGATCCGCTTCCCGTTCTTGTCGAGCACCGCGACCTTGCCGTAGTACGTCGTGCTCGCCGACAGACCCGTCGCCGTGCCGCTGTTCTTGCTGAAGGTGAAGTACTTCGCGCTCGACATCGACGAGCTCCTCGACAGCTTGACCTGGTACTTGGCGGCTCCGCTGACGGCCGACCAGGCGAGGTCGAGCGTCGACGTGGTGCTGGCGGTCGACTTCAGCCCCGTCGGGGTGGTCGAGCCGCTGCTGGTGCCGGCGGCGGTGGTCTTGACGGCGACCGGCGCCGCCGCGTACGACGTGATCCGCTCGCCGTTCTTGTCGAGTACCGCGACCTTGGCGTAGTACGTCGTGCTCGCCGACAGACCGGTCGCCGTGCCGCTGTTCGTGCTGAACGTGAAGTACTTCGCGCTCGACATCGACGAGCTCTTCGACAGCTTGACCTGGTACTTCGCCGCCCCCTCGACCGCGCTCCACGCCAGGTCGATCGTCGACGCCGTCGCTCCGGTGGACTTCAGGCCGGTCGGCGTGGTCGGCGACGTGGTGTCCCCGGTCGAGATCATGGTCGGCGGGGCCGCGAGCGACGTCGTGCGCTTGCCACTGGAGTCCAGGGCGCCGATCTTGACGTAGTAGGTCGTGTCGGCCGACAGGCCCGTCAGCGTGCCGCTGGTGCCCTTGAGCTCCTTGTACGTCGCGCTCGACATCGACGAGCTCTTGGAGATCTTGAGCTGGTAGGACGCGGCGCCCGGAGAGGCCGACCAGGACACGTCGACGCTCGACGACGTCGATCCCGTCGACTTCAGGCCCGAGCCCGTCGTCGTCGAGTACGGCGAGCCGGTGTACGGCGAGACGCGCGTGCCGTCGGCGTCGAGCACGCCCACCCGGTAGTAGTAGTTCGTGAAGGGCGACAGGTCCGACACCGTGGCCGACGGCGACGTCGACTCGACGTAGGTCGCGTCCGACATGTCCGAGGACTTCGAGATCTTGACCTGGTACTTCGCGGCGCCGGAGACGGCGGTCCACGCCAGGCCGAGGCTGGTCGTGCCGTAGTCGGTGACCTTGACCCCCGTCGGAGCGGGGACCGAGGCGGCGCCGTCGAGCAGTCCCTCGACCGTGTCGCGCAGGCCTCCCGAGGCCGAGAGCCAGGCGTAGGCCTTCGCGCCCGGGCAGGCCGTGCTGACGACGTTGCGGTGACCGGCGATCCGGTTGAGCGTCTTCCCACCCAGCTTGTACGTGCCCTTGGCCGGCAGGCCGGCCTGGGCGAACCGCCACGCCACGAGGTTCGCGGTGGCCGTCTTCATGGCCGCCGACGGCGACGACGAGCTGAACTCGCCCATCAGCGAGACGCCCATCGTCTCCTGGTTGACCGCGTCGTTGCCCGAGTGAGCCGCCCGGACCGGCTTGGTGATCCCGCCGTTGCGGCCCTCGAAGATCTGGCCGTACTTGTCGACGAGGAAGTTGTAGCCGATGTCGCACCAGCCCCGCGACTTCATGTGGTACGACTGGACGCCGCGCACGAGGCTGGCGGAGTCCGACTTGCTGTAGCTGTTGCTGCCGGCCGTGTGGTGGATGACGGCGCCGAGGGTCGCGTCGCCGTAGCGGGGGCTGTCGCAGCTGGTGTTCGCCCTGGCGCCCCACCCCGAACGCAGGATGATGCTCGGCTGACCGACCGACGCCGCCACGGGCGTCGTCTCCAGCGAGCGGCCCGGGTCGACCGTCGCGAGCGACAGGCCCTCGACGTCCGCGTCGGACGACGACAGCACCCGCAGGGCCACCGCGTCGGACGAGCCGACCCACAGCGGCTCGGTCCCGGGGCGCCCGGACTCGCCGGGCTCGATGTGGATCTCCTGCCAGCGCGTCCAGGTCCCCTTCGTGCTGCGCGTCCGCACCTCGACGAGCGTGTCGGCGGGATCGGCCTGCAGTCCCTTGGTCCAGGTCACGCCGACCAGGCTGAAGTCCTTCATCGAAGTCTTCGGCAGCTCCGCGACGAGGTGTCCCTGCTCGAGCTCCTCGACCTTCGCGGTCGGGTCGTGCTCCTCGGCCGATCGGCGCTTCTGGACCGTGCGCTCCTGGCTGGTCGGCACCGCGTGCTCGGTGACGACGGCCGGCTCCGCGACCGCGTCGGACGACGGGGAGACGCGGTCCTGCGCGACGAGGGCGCCGCCGAGCAGGGCGAACACCGCGGCGGCAGGCAGGACGCGACGCGACAAGGTCCTGATCAGCATGTGGGGAAGTCCGATCGTGTGACGTGTGGGACGTGTGGGACGAACCCGAGTATGCGTGTCTTTTCAGGGCCCGTCCAGCGCACCGTCGCTGACCTGCGAAACGACAACGGTGTCATTTGCGCAGGTCAGGGCCTCGTCACCAGCGATGCAGCCGGCGTGCCGCCTCGGCGACCGATCCGGACAGCGACGGGTAGACGGTGAACGCGTTCGCGACCTGGTCGACGGTCAGCGATGCGGACACCGCGAGCGAGATGACGTGGATCAGCTCGCTCGCCTTGGGGCCCACCACGACGCCTCCGATCACCGTGCCCACACCGGGCCGGGCGAACAGCTTGACGAAGCCGTCGTGGACGCCCTGCATCTTGGCGCGCGGGTTGGCCGCGAGCGGGAGCAGCGCGACGTCGACCTGCTGGGAGGACTCGTCGACCTTCTGCTGCGAGATGCCGACCGTCGCGATCTCCGGGGACGTGAAGACGTTGCTGGAGACGGTGCCCAGGTCGAGCGGGCTGACCTCGTCGCCGAGCAGGTGGGCCATCGCGATGCGGCCCTGCTGGGCGGCGACCGACGCGAGCATGAGGACTCCCGTGCAGTCGCCCGCCGCGTAGACCCCGGCGGCCGAGGTGCGCGAGACGCGGTCGACCCTGACGAATCCGTGGTCGTCGAGCGCGACGCCGGCCTCGACGAGACCGAGGTCGGCGGTGTTGGGGATCGAGCCCAGCGCGAGCAGGCAGTGCGAGCCCTGGACCGTCCGGCCGTCGGTGAGGGTGACGGTGACGACGTCGCCGTCGCGGCGCACCGACTGCATGCGCGAGTTGCCGAGCACGGTCATGCCGCGGCGGGTGAACACGTTCTCGATGACCTCGGCGGCGTCGCCGTCCTCACCGGGCAGCACCCGGTCACGGCTCGAGACCAGGGTGACGTGCGCACCGAGGCCGTTGTAGGCGCTGGCGAACTCCGCACCCGTCACGCCCGAGCCGACCACGATCATGTGCTCGGGCACCTCGGTGAGCGCGTAGACCTGCTCCCACGTCAGCACCCGCTCGCCGTCGGGCAGCGCGTCGTCGCTGACGCGCGGGTGGGCACCGGTCGCGACGAGGACCGCGTCGCCGGTGACGCGGCGCGTTCCGCCGTCCGAGGCGACCTCGACCGTGCCGGCGTCGACGAGCCGAGCGGTGCCCCGCACGATCGTGACGCCGCCGGCCTCGACCCGCTCCGCGATGTCGCGCGACTGCGCCTGCGCGAGGTCGAGAACGCGCCGGTTCACGGCCGCCAGGTCGGGCCGCACCGAGTCGGGCACCTGGACCCCGAGCTCTGCGGACGAGCCGACGTCGGTCATCAGGTCGGACGTCGCGATGAGGGTCTTGCTCGGGACGCAGTCGGTGAGGACCGTCGACCCACCGAGCCCGTCACGCTCGACGATCGTGACCTCGGCGCCCAGTCGTGCCGCCACGAGGGCCGCCTCGTAGCCGCCGGGTCCGCCACCGATGATCGTCACCTGGGTCACGGACCCAGTCTCCCGCACCCGCGGGCCCCCACGAAATGCAGGTGGGGCTCAGCGGGCGTAGCGATCCAGGTGGGTCGTCATCTCGCTGAACAGCGCGCCGTTGAGCGCGAACGCGACCTTGACCTCGGCGAGGACCCGCTCCCGCTCGGACTCGTCGAGCGCGAGGGCGTCGAGCCGGGCGCGGTAGGCGTCCTTGTAGAGCTTGGGCCGGGGCACCCCGTCGAAGCGGTAGAAGGCGAGGCCTCGTCCGTCGAGGTCGAGCTCGCGGTCGAGGATGCGGCCGATGGCCTGCCCTCCCGACAGGTCGCCGAGGTAGCGCGTGTAGTGGTGGGCGACGAAGCCACCCGGCCAGGTCGCGCCGACCTCCGCGATGCGTGCGACGTATCGGGCGGTCGTCGGGAGGGGTTCGACCTGGTCACGCCAGCCGTCGCCGATCAGGAAGTCGAGATCGGCCTCGATCGCGGGCAGGCGGGTGAGCTTGTCGTC
>JALRKU010000155.1 GCA_023254755.1 Aeromicrobium sp.
CGCAGGTGGGCCGGCACGTCGCGTTCAACGCCGCGGCCGCCGCGGCCGCCGCGGTGGCGGCCGGAGCGCCGCTCGACGTGGTCGTCGAACGGCTGGCCACGGCGGGCGCGGCGTCGGCGATGCGGATGGAGCGCCATCGCCGAGCGGACGGCGTGCTGGTCGTCAACGACGCCTACAACGCCAACCCCGAGTCGATGACGGCCGCGCTCGAGGCGATCGCCGAGCTGCCGGCGGGCCGCCGGGTCGCGGTCCTCGGCGAGATGCTCGAGCTGGGCGACCTCGGGCCGCAGGCCCACCACGACGTGGGACGCCTGGCCGCCGTCGTCGGGTTCGACCGCGTCGTCGCGATCGGCCCGGGTGCGGCCGCGATCGCGGAGGGTGCCGGTGCCGTCGGCGAGGCCGTTCCCGACGTCGACGTGGCGGTCCGCACACTCTCCGCGTGGCTCACCGACGGCGACGTGGTGCTTGTGAAAGCATCGAGGGGTTGTCGACTCGAGCGGGTCGTCGACGCACTGCTCGACGACGCTGCACCGACGGAAGGATCCACGACGCGATGAAGGCGATCCTGTTCGCGGGCGGCTTCTCGCTCCTGGGCACCCTGCTGGGCACGCGGATCGCGATCCGCCTGCTCGTCGCGAAGGGCTACGGCCAGCTGATCCGCGACGACGGACCCACCTCGCACCACACCAAGCGCGGCACGCCGACCATGGGCGGTCTGGTCGTCATCGCGTCGGTCCTGGTCAGCTACTTCCTCGCCAAGCTGCTCACCCAGACGACGCCCAGCGCGTCGGCGCTGCTCCTGCTGTTCCTGTTCACCGGGCTCGGAGCCATCGGCTTCCTCGACGACTTCATCAAGATCCGCAAGCAGCGCAGCCTCGGTCTGCGCAGCAAGGCCAAGTTCATCGGCCAGGTCGTGATCGGCCTGGTGTTCGCGATCCTCGCGATCGGGACGAAGGACGAGAGCGGCCAGCCGGTCATCAGCCCCCACCTGTCGTTCCTGCGCGACTGGGAGGCCTGGACCATGCCGGCGGTGCTCGTCGTCATCTGGGTGCTGCTGATGATCGCGGGGGCCAGCAACGGCGTGAACCTCACCGACGGGCTCGACGGGCTCGCGACGGGCGCCTCGGTCATGGTGTTCGGCGCCTTCGTGCTGATCAACATCTGGCAGAGCAACCAGAACTGCTCGTACTACCCGGGACCCAAGTGCTACGAGGTCCGCGACCCGCTCGACCTGGCGGTCGTCGCCTCGGCCCTGACCGGTGCCTGCTTCGGCTTCCTGTGGTGGAACGCGTCGCCGGCGAAGATCTTCATGGGCGACACGGGCTCGCTCTCGCTCGGCGGCGCGATGGCCGGCTTCGCGATGATGACCCGCACCGAGCTGCTCCTCGTCGTCCTGGGCGGCCTGTTCGTCGCCATCACCGCATCGGTGATCCTGCAGGTCGGCTTCTTCAAGCTCACCGGCGGCAGACGCATCTTCCGGATGGCGCCGCTGCAGCACCACTTCGAGCTGCTCGGCTGGGCCGAGATCACGATCGTCGTGCGGTTCTGGATCATCAGCGGTCTGTGCGTGCTGGTCGGCATGGGCATCTTCTACGCCGAGTGGGTCGCGGGAGCATGAGCGGGCGCCTCGCATGACGTCACGACTGGACGACCTCGGCCGCGACAGCGACTGGGCCGGGGTCCGGGTCGTCGTCGCCGGCCTCGGCGTGTCGGGCCGTGCGGCGGCCGACACCCTGCAGCACGTCGGGGCCGACGTCACCGTGCTCGACGAGCGCGATCGCGACCCCGACGACGAGCAGGCGGCGCTGCTCGAGACGTTCGGCGTCGAGCTGCGGCTCGGTCCGGGAGCGACGGCGATGCTGCCCGACG
>JALRKU010000177.1 GCA_023254755.1 Aeromicrobium sp.
GACGACAACAAGCGTGGTGTCGTCATGGGGGGTTTCACACGCTGACGTGTGAAACTTGGGACGGGTGGGACGAGGCGACGGTCGCGCGCGGTCAGCCGCCGCTGGTGCCGTCCTCGGCGTCAGGATCGATGGCCTCGGCGAGCTCGCGGGAGTCCAGCCAGCCGTCCGGCACGACGACCCGTTTCGGCGAGCCCTGCTTGCCGCGGGGCAGGCCGAGCTGGTCGGCGGGGAAGCGCTCGGTGGGGTCGAGCTCGTCGAGCAGGGTGTCGAGCGCCGCGTACGACGAGACCTTGCCGAGCTGGTCGCGCACCCGCGACCCTGCCCGGAACCCCTTGAGGTACCAGGCGACGTGCTTGCGGAACTCGATGCAGCCCCGCTCCTCGCCCATCAGGTCGCCGAGCAGCTCGGCGTGCCGCCGCATGACTGCCATGACCTCGCCGAGCGTCGGCAGCTCCTGCACCTGCTGCCCGGCGAACGCGGCCGCGAGGTCCCGGAACAGCCATGGCCGACCCAGGCAGCCGCGCCCGACCACGACCCCGTCGCAGCCCGTGCGCTCGACCATCGCGATCGCGTCACGCGCCTCCCAGATGTCGCCGTTGCCCAGCACCGGGATCTCGACGGCCGCCTTGAGCTCCCCGATGGAGTCCCAGTCGGCGGTGCCCGAGTAGTGCTGCACCGCGGTGCGCCCGTGCAGCGCGATCGCCGCGCAGCCGGTGTCCTGCGCGATGCGGCCCGCGTCGAGGAAGGTCAGGTGGTCGTCGTCGATGCCCTTGCGGGTCTTCATCGTGACCGGCACCCCGTACGGCGACGCCGCTGCGACCGCCGCGGTGAGGATCTGTCCGAGAAGGGTCGCCTTCCACGGCAGCGCCGCTCCCCCTCCCTTGCGCGTGACCTTCGGGACGGGACAGCCGAAGTTCAGGTCGACGTGCTGCACGCCGTGGTCGGCGCAGAGGATCTCGACGGCACGGCCGATCGTGGCCGGGTCGACGCCGTACAGCTGGACCGATCGCACGGCCTCGTTGGCGGCGAACGTCAGCATCGACAGGCTCGTGCGGTCACCCTCGACGATGCCGCGCGACGTGATCATCTCGCACACGTACAGCCCGGCACCCTGCTCGGCGCAGAGCTGGCGGAACGCGGCGTTCGTGACACCGGCCATCGGCGCCAGCACGACCGGGGTGTCGACGACGACGTTCCCCAGGCTCAGGCGTTCCGGCAGCACGGCAGTGGTCATGGCCCCATTGTCGCCGAGCGACACGGTCGGACCGAAATCGTCGCGGCGGCGGATCAGCGCTTCCAGCGGACGGCTGCGCCGGTGTCGTCGGACAGCGAGTCGACCGAGACCAGCGAGCGCCCCTTCGGGACCAGGAACACCATGCAGACCTTGGCGGTCGCGCCGGGCAGGAACGAGGCGGGCAGGGTCCGGCGACCGCAGGGCCGGAACGTGCCCGTGATGCTGTTCGGCGGCGCGACCGTGTTGGCGTCGTCGCGCAGCACGAAGGGCGGGGCCGCCCCGCCGAGCCCTGCCGGTCCCTCGTTCGTCAGCGTCGCCCGCACGTAGTACGGGGTCGACGCCTTGGCCGTCTTGTCGAGGCTGAAGAACGCGAAGTCCTTGATCGAGCCCTTGGTGATCTTGGTGACGGTCGCCGTGACGGCACTCGACGCGCCGTCGCCCACCTCGTACACGAACGTGGCGGGGTCACCCACGTCGACGGTCGATCCGGGCGCCGACAGCTCGACGCCCTCGGGCAGCTCGAAGCCGGCCGGCGTGCTGGCCGTCGGTGCGGGCGCCGGGTCGTCGCCTCCGCCGCATGCGGCGAGGGACGCCGTGACCGCGAGGGCCACCGCCACGGCTCGGACGCTGCTCAGCACGCGGCCAGTGTGGCGCACGAACGGCTCAGCAGCCGACGAGACGCGCCGCGAGGTACGACGTCACCTGATCGAGGGCGACGCGCTCCTGCGTCATCGAGTCGCGCTCGCGGATCGTGACGGCCTGGTCGTCGAGCGTGTCGAAGTCGACGGTGATGCAGAACGGCGTGCCGATCTCGTCCTGGCGGCGGTACCGCTTGCCGATCGCGGCGGCGTCGTCGAAGTCGACGTTCCAGTGCTGTCGCAGCTCGGCGGCCAGGTCGCGCGCCTTCGGCGACAGGTCCTCGTTGCGCGACAGCGGCAGCACGGCTGCCTTCACCGGCGCGAGCCGGGGGTCGAGTCGCAGCACGGTGCGCTTGTCGACGCCGCCCTTGGCGTTCGGAGCCTCGTCCTCGACGTAGGCGTCGACCAGGAACGCCATCATCGACCGGTTGACGCCGGCCGCCGGCTCGATCACGTACGGCGTGTAGCGCTCGTTGGTGGCCTGGTCGAAGTACGACAGGTCCTTGCCCGAGTGCTCGCTGTGCGTGCTGAGGTCGAAGTCGGTGCG
>JALRKU010000317.1 GCA_023254755.1 Aeromicrobium sp.
TTGGGCTTCCATGGCAAATTCCATCGGCAGCGCCTGCAACACATCCTTGCAGAAACCGTTCACGATAAGCGCCACAGCCGCTTCCTCATCCACCCCGCGCGCGCGGCAGTAGAAGAGCTGATCGTCATCCACCTTCGAGGTCGTCGAGCCGCTGCCGCAGACCGGTGACCCGCTCGACCTCGGCCTGCAGGGCGGAGAGGCGACCCGTGACGCGCTGGGCGTTGGCCTGGTCGTCCCACAGGTCCGGCGCGCCGACCTGCTCCTGCAGCTCGTCGATCTCCCGGTTGATCGAGGGCAGGTCGAGCACGGTCTCGATCGACGTCAGCGTCGCGCCGAGCGACTTGATCTGCTCGGGGAAGTCAGTGGCCACCCGTCGAGGTTACCGGCCGCCCCGGCACGACGAGGGCGGAGGCGGGTCAGACGCTCTTGCGGCGGAACTCCGGCTGGTTGATCGCCTTGTCGGAGCCGTGCGACTTCTCGCTCCCGTCATGGTCGGCGCTCTCGGCCGACGCGTGGTGCTTGGCGGCCTTCTTGTCGAGCGCGGCACGCATCTTGGCCTTCAGGTCGTCCGTGTCGCTCATGCGGGTCCTCCCGGTGCGGTGGGTCCCCACGGTAGGGCGATCGGCGACGCACCGCCAGGCCGAGCCGGTCGCGGCGCCGTCGTCGTCGAGACATCGTGAGTCGTTCGTTCCGTTCCCGCGGCAGCGGCTAGCGTGCGAGACATGAGCACACTCACGTCGAATCCCACCCAGGTCCAGAAGTGGGGCGCCGAGGCGCTCGGCACCTTCTGGCTGGTGCTGGGTGGCTGCGGCACCGCGATCTTCGCGGGCGAAGAAGTCGGGTTCCTCGGCGTCGCGCTGGCGTTCGGCCTCACGGTCGTCACCGGTGCGTACGCCTTCGGTCCCGTCTCGGGCGGGCACTTCAACCCGGCGGTCACGGTCGGCCTCGCGGTCGCGAAGCGGTTCAGCTGGAAGGACGTGCCCGGCTACGTCGTGGTCCAGGTCGTCGGCGCCAGCGTCGCCGGCCTGGTGCTGTACGTCATCGCGAACGGCGTCGAGGGCTTCTCGGCCGAGGGCGCGTTCGCGACCAACGGCTACGACGACCGCTCCCCCGGCGGCTTCTCCCTGGGTTCGGTGCTGCTGGCCGAGGCCCTGCTGACCGCCGTGTTCCTGTTCATCATCCTCGGCGTCTCGCGCAAGCGCGCCGCGGTCGGCTGGGGCGGCCTGACGATCGGTCTGGGCCTGACCCTGATCCACCTGATCAGCATCCCGATCAGCAACACGTCGGTGAACCCGGCGCGCTCGCTGGGGGTGGCGTGGTTCGCCGGCGGCGACGCCCTCTCGCAGGTGTGGGCGTTCGTCGTGGCGCCGATCGTCGGTGCGGCGATCGCCGGCGTCGCGCACGACGCGATCCTGGGTCGCGACGACGACTGACCGGACGCGGCGGCGGGTTGGCCCGCCCGGCTCGCCGCCGCGTCCCGGTGGCGCCGCGTAGGCTGCTGCGGTGACCGACGCCCAGCCGCCTTCCTGGCCGCCGCCCCCGCCGGATCCCCAGGGCACGTGGCCGGCGCCCCCACCGCCGGGCTACCGCATGACGCCGTCGGGACCCGCGTTCCCGCCCGCCGGATCGACGGGTCCGAGCCCCTCGATGGCCACGACCGCTCTGGTGCTGTCGATCCTGCCGCTGTGCGTCACGTGGATCGCCGGCGTCGTCATGGGGATCCTGTACCTGACGGGCTCTCCGAAGGATGCTCCGCGGCGTGGCCAGGCCGTCGCCGCGATCGTCGTGGCGGCCGTGTGGACCGTGGCGTGCGTGGTCGGCGCCGTGCTGATCATCGCCACCACGGGGCCGGATCGCGACGCCGACGGCACCGTCACGTCCGAAGGCACGATCAGCGCGTTCGACCTGCAGGAGGGTGACTGCACCACCGACGTGCCCGACGGCACGGTGTTCCGCCTCGAGGTCGTGCCCTGCGACGAGCCGCACCGCGGCGAGGCGTTCTACACCGCCGACCTCGCGACCGGCGACTACCCGGGCGACGACGCCGTGCTCGAGCAGTCCGAGAAGCGCTGCCTCGACGCGTTCGAGGACTTCGTCGGCATGACGTACGACGAGTCCGAGCTGGAGTTCTCCTACCTGTACCCGCTCGAGGAGTCGTGGGCCACCGACCGCTCCGTCACCTGCTTGATCGCCAGCACCGACCCCACCACGGGCTCCGCCCAGAACGCCGCCCGCTGACGAGTCACTGATTTCCGGTGACGAGTCACTCGTTTCCGCCGACGAGTCACTCGTTTCCGCTGACGAGTCACCCGTCATCATGACGCGCCGTTCGCGTCCGCGGGGCAGGGCGGTGACCTGCGCACCGAATCCGCGCTGATGAGGTGCGAGGAACACCGCCCCTCGACCTGAACGGTGCGACACTCACCGCCCACGCGCGCCTGTCGGCTCGGGAGTCGCTACCGGCCGACCCGCAGCTGGCTGGTCGCCTCGGCCGTGATCGTGGTCGACGACGGCAGGCCCGGCGGCGCGAGCGCGAGGTCGACGGGCCGCTCCAGCCTCACCCGCACCCGGTCGCTGGTCAGGTCGACCTGCACGACCCGGACACCCGTGCCCGCCACGTGGTCGGCGACGATGCGACGCGCCTGGCCCGGGTCCGCCCGGACGTCGCCCGAGGTGTAGAAGCGCTGCTCGTCGAGTCCGTCGGCGGCCGCCAGGGCGGCCCCGTCCGCCAGGTTGTCGAGCTCGCGGCGCTCGAGGAACGCGTGCGACGCGTTGATCACCACCACCGACAGCAGCGCGAGCACCAGGAAGAAGCCGATGCTCATGACGGTGATCATCCCGCGCTCGCTCTTCATCGCGCCCGCCGATAGGTGCCGTACGGCTGGGTGTGCGTGCTGTCGACCGTGATGCTGCCCAGGTCGTCGCCGAGCACCGACGGCGTGAGGGGCAGCCGTTGCGTGGTCTCGACCCTGACGCGGACCGACGACCCGGGCTGCAGGCAGTCGGCCGACGTCGGCAGACAGACGATCCGGACCCGGGTGCGCTCGAGGCCCTGGTCCCCCAGCGCGAGTGCGGCCGCCGCCTCGGCCCGCCGCTCGGCGACAGCGACGTCGGGCGCCTGCAGGAACGCTCGTGCCGCCGCGCGGCTCGCCGACGACGTCCCGTACGCCGCGCGCTGCACGTCGAAGACCGCGAGCACGACATAGACCAGCGGCACCAGCAGCAGGATCGACAGCCAGACGAACTCGACGGTCGCCGTGCCCTCGTCGCGTCTCATGGTTCGAGCTCCCGGACGGCGTGACCGCGGGCGGTGACCGTGACCGACGGACCGAACAGACCCAGAGCCGGGACCTGGGCCCGCACCACGACCTC
>JALRKU010000349.1 GCA_023254755.1 Aeromicrobium sp.
GGCCCGCTCGACCGAGCGAACTCGTCCGTGCACGTCGACCAGCTCGGCGCCGATCCGCTCCAGCATCGCGACGAGCCGTTCCGCGTGCGGTCCGTCCACGTCGAGCGCCACCCGCCGACCCGAGAACTCGTGGCCGTGGCAGAACGGGCAGTGCGCGACCTCCTTGCCCCACGCCTCGGCGAGACCCGGGACGTCGGGCAGCACGTCGCGCACGCCGGTGGCGAGGATCAGCGCGGCCGCGCGCTCCTGGTCCACGCCGGTCGTCACGACGAAGCCCTCGCCGTCGCGCTCGACGGCGTCGGCGCGGAGCTGGCGGATCTCGACCGTGTCGTAGGCCGCGAGGTCCTCCCGGGCGAGTCGGCGGATCTCGGCGGGCGGTCGGCCGTCGTGCGTCGCGAAGTTGTGGGCGTGCTCCACGGTCCCGTTGCGGTACTCCCCCGAGTCCAGCACCAGCACGTCTCGATGCATGCGACCGAGCGTGAGGGCCGCCTGGGTTCCGGCGGGACCGCCGCCGATGACGATGACGTCGTACATGTCGTTCTCCTTCAGGTTCACTTGAACTCGAGACGATCATGTGAGTTCATGTCAACATGAAGTCAAGTCCTGCGACCTCGGCGATCGGTGACGTCGCCCACCGCTTCGGCCTCGAGACCCACGTGCTGCGGCACTGGGAGGACGTCGGCCTGCTGCACCCCGAGCGCGACTCCGCAGGTCGCCGCCGCTACGGCGACGACGACGTCGTGCGGGTCGCCGTGATCCTGCGCAGCAAGGCGGCCGGCATGTCGCTCGAGCAGATCCAGGTGCTGCTCGACGACGATCACGGACCCGAGCGCCATCGCGTGCTCCAGGAGCACCTCGCCGACCTGGACCGACGGATGGAGGAGATGCGGGTCTCCCGCGAGATGACGCTCCACGCGTTCGCGTGCGAGGCGCACGACATCGCCCGGTGCCCTGGCTTCAGGGCGATGGTCGACGACGTCCTCGCCGGGACGCGCCGACTCGACCTCAGTCCAGCCGGGCCAGGACCGTTCGCGTCCTGACCTCCCCGAGCTCGCGCACCTCCTCGGTCGCCAGCACACGGAGGCCGTCGAGCTCCGTCGCCTCGTCGGCCACGACCAGCACGAGACCCTGAGGTGCCACGGCCGCGACGGGCGGTGCGCCGTCGAGGGCCACCACGAGGTCGAACCGGCCCGTCCACTCCTCGGGGAGCACGTCGGGCGCCACCACGTGGTGCACGTGGGACGGCGCCTCGGCATCGTCGACCGACGTGGCGTCGGGGTGGGTGACGAAGACCTCGTAGCCGAGCGTCGCGAGGTGGATGCCCTCGGCGGTGGCGGCGCCGGTGACCAGCGCCAGCAGCCCGCTGCCGTCGACACCGGCGACGGTCGTCCAGTCGGTCAGCACCCGGCGCGGGGCTCCAGCGGGTCTCGGCACGCGTCGAGGGTATCCAGCAGCATGATCCACGTCCGCCCGGCAGTCCTGCTGTTGCCGACGCCTGCCGGGATGAGTAGCGTTCTGCCCGTGCCGCTGCTGGGGCGACACGGTGTCTTGAAGATGGTCGGGGGATCATGGCACACAAGCGTCTCGTCGTCGATGCAGCGATCGGTCAGGCCTGGGAGGACCACGGTGCGCGGTCAGGCCTGGGGCCCGATGCGTTGCGCATCCCGTCCGAGCCCCAGCGCCTGCGTCACGCGCTGGACCTGCTCGGCCAGCTGAGTGGTGAGCTCGACCGCTCCCGCACCGCGCTCGACGAGGCGGCAGGCGACGACGACGTGCGCGGCGAGACCGCTCACGCGCTGCAGCGGGTCGTCCGGTTCAGCCGGTTCACGGCGCGGCGCGACCGCGACCTCCTCGATGACCTGGCCCAGGCGGTGCAACACCTCGTCGAGGTGCTCGGTCAGGTGCAGGGCGGCGAGATGGAGCAGCTGCGCACCCGCTGGGAGACGGCCCGCCACGAGCTCGTGGCCGCGGCGAGGGCGAAGGACCACGAGCGACCCGGACAGCTGGTGGCGGCCCTCGACGCGCAGGTCACCGAGCCGTACCGCCAGCTGTTCCGCCGCCTCCACGGCGCCCTGCCCGAGCCGGAGGCCCACCTCCTCGCCGTCGACGACCGTCTCGAGGCCGAGACGCGCACCTACAAGCAGGCGGCGAGAGGAGCGCTCGAGGAGTTCCAGCACGCCGTGCAGCGCGTGCGGCAGGCCGAGGAGGCCGTGCGGGCCCACCTGGCGTGGGAGCCGCGCGAGAAGCGCCAGCCCGAGGACGTCCCCGCCGGCGGCGCGCACGCCGATAAGGACCCGGTCGGCATCTCCGGCCCCCGTGTCCTCAACCGGCTACGCTCCGCGCTCGACCAGGGGGCCGACGCCCTCGAGCACGCCATCCCCCAGCTCGGACCGATCGCGAGGTCCATCGAGGACGGTCTGCTGCCCGACCACGACGAGCAGCACCAGGAGCGACGAGCCTTCCGCGAGGAGTGGGAGCAGCACCTGCAGCGCCGCATCAAGCGCATGCGCTTCGTCTCGACCACGTCGGACAAGATGGCCCACGCGCTGGCCAAGCTCGACGAGAGCACCGCGGCGGAGATCTTCAAGGACCAGGACGACGACTGATCCGGGACCGCATCAGGCCTGTCCGTAGCGCCGATGGCGCTCCGCGTACTCCTCGACGGCCGACCACAGCGCCCGCCGGTCGACGTCGGGCCAGGCGATGTCGTCGAACACCAGCTCGGCGTACGCCGCCTGCCACGGCAGGAAGTTGCTGGTCCGCTGCTCCCCCGACGTGCGCCAGAACAGGTCGACGTCAGGCATGTCGGGCTCGTCGAGGTAGCGGGCGAACACCTTCTCGGTGATCTTGTCGGGGTCGACCCGGCCCGCCCGGACGTCACGCGCGAGCGCTGCCGCGGCGTCGGCCAGCTCGGCGCGTCCGCCGTAGTTGACGCACAGCTGCAGGGTCATCACCGTGTTGTGACGGGTCTGCTCCTCGGTCTTCTCCAGCTCGTTGATGACCGACCCCCACAACTTGGGGCGCCGCCCCGCCCAGCGCACGCGCACCCCGAGAGCATCCAGCTCATCACGGCGACGACGGATCACGTCGCGGTTGAACCCCATGAGGAACCGCACCTCGCCGGGGTCACGTTTCCAGTTCTCGGTGGAGAAAGCGTAAGCCGACAGATAGGGGATACCCATCTCGATGGCCCCATCGATGATCTCGAAGTGGCACTCGATCAAGATGAATCTGCATTCCACCAGTTCCAGCCGACGCTAATTCACTTGTGGCACACGATAATCCTGCGCCACCCAAATCTTGTATTCCTACTACTAAGTCTTCTGCAAATATTTCAAGCGAACATTCGATAAGGACTTTTTCGGCAAAGGGATCTCCGACTTGAACACTTGGTCGCTTTGCAGGTCCTTCGCTTCCAAAAGTTTCACTAGCAAGAACTGATACGCCACCAATTCCATCGCCACCTGTTTTAGCTCCGTAGAGAACTACAAGATTTCCAGCTCCTGCAGCTTTTGCTAATTTGATATCTGAGTGCTTCATCACTCCAACACAAAGCGCATTTACTAATGGATTACCTGCATAAGTTTCATCGAAAACTATTTCTCCGCCGATATTGGGA
>JALRKU010000095.1 GCA_023254755.1 Aeromicrobium sp.
TTGCGCAGGAAGATGCCCCACTGCGTGCCGTCGGGGATCGCCGGGGTCTGCGCCAGGATCTCCGAGATCGGGAACCGCGACTCGCGCCGCACCGCCATGAAGATGCGCGGCATCAGCGGGAAGTGGAAGGCCATGTGGCACTCGTCGCCGCCCACCGCGGGATCACCGAAGTACTCGACCACGTCGGCGGGCCACTGGTTGGCCTCGGCCAGCAGGATCCTGCCGGGGAACTCGCGGTCGATCGTGGCCCGGACCTCCTTGAGGTACTCGTGGGTCCGGGGCAGGTTCTCGCAGCTCGTGCCCTCCTCCTCGAACAGGTAGGGCACGGCGTCGAGCCGGAAGCCGTCGATGCCCAGGTCGAGCCAGAAGCGCAGGACGTCGAGCATGGCCTCGCGGACGGCGGGGTTCTCGAAGTTGAGATCGGGCTGGTGGCTGAAGAAGCGGTGCCAGAAGAACTGTCCGCGCACCGGGTCGTAGGTCCAGTTCGAGGACTCCGTGTCGACGAAGATGATGCGGGCGTCGGAGTACACCGAGTCGTCGTCGCTCCACACGTAGAAGTCGCCGTACGGTCCGTCGGGGTCCTGCCGCGACGCCTGGAACCACGGGTGGGCGTCGGACGTGTGGTTGAGCACCAGGTCCGTGATGACCCGGATGTCGCGCCGGTGCGCCTCGTCGAGCAGGTGCACGAAGTCCTCGACGGTCCCGAACTCGGGCAGCACGGCACGGAAGTCGCTGATGTCGTAGCCGCCGTCGCGCAGCGGCGACGCGTAGAACGGGGGCAGCCACAGGCAGTCGACACCCAGCCACTGCAGGTAGTCCAGCTTGTCGGCCAGCCCGCGCAGGTCGCCGGTGCCGTCGCCGTCGGAGTCGTTGAACGCCCGGACCAGCACCTCGTAGAAGACCGCCCGCTTGAACCAGTCGGGGTCCGCCGGCGCCTGGTCCGCGTGCTCGAAGTCGTCGGCGCTCGGCTCGACGAGGGTGCCGTCGGGCTCGACCGCCTCGCCGGTGTGCGGGGTGTGCTCGAGGCCGACCAGGCCGCTGTCCACGGGCGTGTCTGCACCGGAGTCGTTCATGCGCCGACCTCCTTCGTGGCCCGGGCCCGGCGGGCGACGGCCCGACGTGCGGGTCGAGGCGGCGTCGGCGGACGCAGCACCGCCACGTGGGCGCACGCCCGCGCCGGATCGAGCCGGACGTAGTTGGCCGGCCCCCACGTGAAGGTCTCCCCCGAGACCTCGTCGAGCACCTCGACGGGCTCTGCGGGGTCGAGGCCGAGCGCGGCCAGGTCCAGGTACAACGTCGCCTCCTGAGGCTGGTGCGGATCGAGCGACACCACCGCGACCACGGTGTCGCCGGTGGCGGGGTCCTGCTTCGAGTAGGCCACGACCGCGTCGTTGTCGACGTGGTGGAACCGGAGCGTGCGCATCTGCTGCAGGGCGGGGTGCTCGCGACGGATCGCGTTGAGGCGAGCGAGCCACGGCTCGAGCGATCGCCCCTCGGCCAGCGCCGCGGCGAAGTCCCGCGGCCGCAGCTGGAACTTCTCGGAGTCCAGGTACTCCTCCTTGCCGGGTCCGAGCGGCTCGTGCTCGAACAGCTCGTAGCCGGCGTAGACGCCCCACGCGGGGGACAGCGTGGCCGCGAGGGCCGCGCGCAGCGCGAACATGCCCGGACCGCCCACCTGCAGGTGCTCGGGCAGGATGTCGGGGGTGTTGACGAAGAGGTTCTGGCGCCCCTCGTCCCAGTGGGCCACGAGGTCCTCGCCGAGCTCGACGATCTCCTGCTTGGTCGTGCGCCACGTGAAGTAGCCGTAGCTCTGGGTGAAGCCCAGGCGGGCCAGGCCCCACAGGCGGGCGGGCCGGGTGAACGCCTCGGCCAGGAAGAGCACGTCGGGGTGCTCGGCCTTCACCGAGTCGATCAGCCAGGCCCAGAAGTCCGGCGGCTTGGTGTGCGGGTTGTCGACGCGGAAGATGCGGATGCCGCGGTCGACCCAGTGCCGGGTCACCCGCAGGACCTCGGCGTAGATCGCGTCGCGGTCCTGGTCGAAGTTGAGGGGGTAGATGTCCTGGTACTTCTTCGGCGGGTTCTCGGCGTAGGCGATGGTGCCGTCGGGCAGCGTCGTGAAGAACTCCGGGTG
>JALRKU010000399.1 GCA_023254755.1 Aeromicrobium sp.
AGCGCCTCGGCATCGCCAACGCGCTGCTCGGCGACCCCAAGGTGCTGATCCTGGACGAGCCCGCCAACGGTCTCGACCCGGCCGGCATCCACTGGATGCGCAGCCTGCTGCGCCACTACGCCGATCGCGGCGGCACGGTGCTGCTCAGCTCGCACCTGCTGCACGAGATCGAGATCATCGCCGACGAGATCATCGTGATCGGTCGGGGCAAGATCGTGGCGCAGGGCACCAAGGAGGAGCTGCTGCAGTCCGCCGGGGCCTACGTGGCTGCCGAGGACAACCAGAAGCTCGCGGAGGCCCTGCGAGCCGACGGACAGAATCCCGTCGCGTCCGGGACCGGTCTGCAGGTCGAGGGCGATCCGGCAGCGATCGGCCGACTCGCGCTCGCGGCGGGCATCCCGCTCGTCGAGCTCCGTCCCGCCGGCAGCGCCGGCCTCGAGGAGATGTTCCTCCAGCTGACCAGCGACACGCAGCGCGAAGCCGTTGCGACGACTCCAGGAGATGCGGCATGAGTGCCACCACCACGCCCCCGACCCTGATCGACGTCGACCGCCCGGCCGTGCCGTTCGGTCGACTGGTCCAGGTCGAGATCCGCAAGATGTTCGACACCCGCGCCGGCCGCTGGCTGATGATCAGCATCGTCGCCCTGTCGGTCATCGCGGCGTTGTCGGTCATCCTGTTCGCCCCGGACGACGTGCAGACCTACGAGGCGTTCGGCACGGCGTTCGGCGTGCCGCTCGGCATCCTGCTGCCCGTCGTCGCGATCTTGTCGGTGACCGGCGAGTGGAGCCAGCGCAGTGGCCTGACGACGTTCACCCTGGTGCCACACCGCGGGTCGGTGATCGCTGCCAAGATCGCCGCGTCGGTCATCGTGGGCGTCGTGTCCGTGGCGCTCGCCTTCGTGGTCGGTGCCGTGGGCAACGTGCTCGGCGCGGCCATCAACGGCGTCGACGCGGTGTGGAACGTCGAGGTCAGCCAGTTCTTCACGATCCTGCTGACCAACATCCTCGGCCTGCTGCTGGGCTTCACGCTCGGTGCGCTGTTCCGCAACACGCCGGCCGCGATCGTCGGCTACTTCGTCTACGGATTCGTCCTGCCGACGATCTTCGGCATCCTGGCAGCCTTCCAGGACTGGTTCGAGGACCTGCAGCCGTGGATCGACTTCAACTACGCCCAGACGCCGCTGTTCGACGGCAAGGTCTCGGGTGAGGAGTGGGCTCAGCTCGGCACCTCGGGCCTGATCTGGTTCGTCGTCCCGCTGGTGCTCGGCATCTGGCTGATCCGGCGGTCCGAGGTCAAGTGACCTGCAGGACCCCGTGGCGACCAGGGGGCCGCGGGGTCCGGACGGCTCCCCGTCCAGGGGTGTGAGAATGGCGGCATGCGCAAGCGTGTCGCCATTCTCGGTTCCACCGGCTCGATCGGGACCCAGGCTCTCGAGGTCGTGGCGGCGAATCCCGACCGGTTCGAGGTCGTGGCGCTGGCCGCCGGGGGAGCGAACCCCGCGTTGCTCGCCGAGCAGGCCATCGCGTTCGACGTCCCGGTCGTCGGCGTCGCGCGGGCCCAGGCAGCCCAGGACCTGCAGCTCGCGCTGTACGCCGAGGCGCAGCGCCGTGGGTACGCCCACGGCGAGCACCGGGTGCCGCGGATCGTCGCGGGCCCCGACGCCGCCGTCGAGATCGCGCGGATCGACTGCGACGTGGTGCTCAACGGCATGACGGGTGCCGTCGGTCTGCTGCCGACCCTCGCCGCGCTCGACGCCGGCACGACGCTGGCACTGGCCAACAAGGAGTCGCTCATCATCGGCGGCGAGCTGGTCACCGGCGC
>JALRKU010000429.1 GCA_023254755.1 Aeromicrobium sp.
GAGGTCGGTCTCGAGCCCGAGCCGCAGTCCGTGCTCGGCGATGAGCGACCCGGCGAACGCGTGGTAGGTCGAGACGGTGGGCTCGCCCTGCTCGTCGAGCAGGGCCAGCACCGTGCGGGTGTCGGCGAGGCGCAGCAGGTCGCGCCGCACCCTGCGGCCGAGCTCGGCGGCCGCCTTCTTGGTGAAGGTCAGGCCGAGCACCGCGCCCGGCGCCACGCCCTCGTGGCCGACGAGCCAGACGACCCGCGCCGCCATGACCGTGGTCTTGCCCGACCCCGCGCCGGCGACGATGACGCCCGGCTGGTCGATCGGCGCCGTGATGGCGGCCATCTGCTCGTCGCTGAACGGGGTGCCGAGGAGCTCCTTGAGCTGCTGCTCGTCGTCGATGAAGCGCGTCACGAGGCCCCGTCCGGTTCCGGCCGGGCCACCGTCGGGTGGCCGTCCTGCGCGGGACAGCTGAGCCGGAACGAGCACATCTGGCAGTAGCGGTTGGTGGTGGCGGCGAACTGCTCGGCGCGCAACGTGGCGGCCGAGCGCGCGATCAGCTCGGTGGCGAAGAACGGCTCGCCCTCGACCGGCGGCGCCTGCACCTGCACGACCGGCAGCCCGGGGCCCGACGCGAGCTCCTGCCGCAGGTGGACCAGCTCGGCGCCGCCGCTGCGGCGCGCATCAGGCACGGCGCCGCCGCTGCGGCGCGCATCTGGCACGGCGCCGCCGCTGCGGCGCGCATCGGGAGCGGCCTCGGCGAACGCCCCGTGCTCGACGGCGACCTGGTACACGCCCATCTGCGGGTGGACCTGCAGGTCGGCGACCGACGGCTTGGACTTGCCGGTCTTGAAGTCGACGACGTGGACCCGGCCGTCGGTGTCGACCTCGACGCGGTCCATCTGGCCGCGCAGGCGCACGACGTCGTCGCCGACGGGGATCTCGACCTCGAAGTCCTGCTCGGCGCCGACCGTGGTGCGCTCGGCCGCCGACGCGCGGTGCCAGCGCACCAGCCGGTGCACCGCGGCGTGCGCCTCGGCGCGCTCGCGGTCGGCGATCCACGGCGTGTCGTGGTCGAGGTGGTGCCAGACCGCGTCGAGGTGGGTCACCAGGGTGTCGGCGTCGAGCGACGGGTCGTCGACCAGCTCGGCGGCGAGCACGTGGATGGCCAGGCCGAAGCCCTGGGCCGTGCTGGTGCCGCGGTCGCCCCGGGCCTCGCGCGACAGGAACCAGCGCAGGGAGCACCCCGACAGCCCTTCGACGGCGGTGCCGGACAGGGCGAGCGGAGCGTCGACCGGACGGATCGGCTGGTCGGACGCGGTGGGCGCGACCAGGCCCCACCAGCGTCGCGGCGCGGCGGCGCCGACTCCTGCCTCGGCGAGCGCCGCGAGCCGCGTGGCCGCCTCGGCCCGGACGGCGGGCGTGGATCCGGTCTCGGCCAGCTGGCGCAGCTCGACGGTGACGCCGCGCAGGGTGGCGCCGCGCCGTGGGCGGGGCTGCGGCGCGTCGGATCCCACCGACGGGTCGGCGAGCTCGCGGACCTGCTCGTGGAAGCGTGACGGCTGGTCGCCGTCGGCCGCGGGGCTCTGCACGGCCGTCACGACGAGTCGGTCGCGGGGGCGGGTGACCGCGACGTAGAACAGCCGCCGCTCCTCCTGCGGACCGCCCGGCTCCCCGGCCGAGATTCTGTGCGGGATCA
>JALRKU010000430.1 GCA_023254755.1 Aeromicrobium sp.
CGAGCACCTACTGCACGCTCAGCGGCACCTCGATGGCCACCCCGTACGTGTCGGCCGCCGTCGCCCTGGCGCGGCACGTGCGAGGCTGGAACGGCACCACGACGGCGGACCGGGTCCTGTCGACCGCGACCGATCTCGGCCCGCGCGGACGCGACGACGCCTACGGTCACGGACTGGTCGACCCGGTGGCCCTGCTCGGGGCCCGGTAGCCGTCAGCCGGTCACCGCTCCCTCCGACGCGCTGCCGACCAGCTTGCGGTACTTGGCGAGCACCCCCGAGGTGTACTTGGGCGGCAGCGGCTCCCAGCCGACCTTGCGGGCGGCGAGGTCGTCGTCGGAGATCTCGACCTCCAGCGTCTTGTTCGCGACGTCGAGGGTGATGGGATCGCCGTCGCGCACGAACGCGATGGGACCGCCGTCGACCGCCTCGGGCGCGACATGGCCGACGCACAGACCCGTCGTCCCACCGGAGAACCGACCGTCGGTGAGGAGCAGGACGTCCTTGCCGAGACCGGCGCCCTTGATCGCCCCGGTGATCGCCAGCATCTCGCGCATGCCCGGCCCGCCCTTGGGGCCCTCGTTGCGGATGACCACGACGTCGCCCGCCGCGATGGTGCCGTCCTCGAGCGCGTCCATCGCCGCTCGCTCGCCGTCGAACACGCGAGCCGTGCCGCGGAAGACCGACTCGTCGAAGCCGGCGCTCTTGACGACCGCACCGCCCGGCGCGAGCGATCCGTGCAGGATCGTGATGCCGCCGGTCTTGTGGATCGGCTGGTCGAGGGGTCGGATCACGTCGCCGTCGAGACCGAGGTCGATGTGCTCGAGGTTCTCGGCCATCGTGCGCCCCGTGACGGTCATGACGTCGCCGTGCATGAGGCCGGCGTCGAGCAGTGCCTTCATGATGACGGGCACGCCACCGACCTTGTCGACGTCGTTCATGACGTAGCGCCCGAACGGCTTCAGGTCGCCCAGGTGCGGCACCTTGTCGCCGACCCGGGTGAAGTCGTCGAGGGTCAGCGGCACACCGGCCTCGCGGGCGATCGCGAGCAGGTGCAGGACCGCGTTCGTCGACCCGCCGAGCGCCATGACGACCGTGATGGCGTTCTCGAACGCCTCGAACGTCATGATGTCGCGCGCCGTGATGCCGCGACGGAGCAGCTCGACGACGGCCTCGCCGGACTTGACCGCGAAGTCGTCGCGGCGACGGTCGGGAGCCGGCGGCGCGGCGGAGCCGGGCAGGCTCATCCCCAGCGCCTCGGCGGCCGACGCCATCGTGTTCGCCGTGTACATGCCGCCGCACGCACCCTCGCCGGGGCAGATCGCCCGCTCGATGCGGTCGACCTCCTCGCGCGTGATCAGACCCTTGATGCACGCGCCGACGGCCTCGAAGGCGTCGATGATCGTGACGTCGCGACCGTCGACGTTGCCCGGCATGATCGACCCGGCGTAGAGGAAGACGCTCGACAGGTCCAGGCGGGCGGCGGCCATGAGCATGCCCGGCAGGGACTTGTCGCAGCCGGCCAGGAGCACCGAGCCGTCGAGTCGCTCGGCCATCATGACGGTCTCGACCGAGTCGGCGATGACCTCGCGGCT
>JALRKU010000066.1 GCA_023254755.1 Aeromicrobium sp.
CGGCCACGGCTCCCGGCTGCTGCAGGCGGCCGTCGACACGCTGGCCGCCGACGGCTTCCGGCGGATCGTGTGGTGGGTCGACACGACCGACGACGTCCGCCGAGCGTTCGCCACCGACGCCGGATGGGCCGCCGACGGCGCGCACCGCGAGCTGGAGTCGCCGTCGGGCGCCCGGGTCAAGCAGGTGCGGCTGCACACCGGCGTCGCGTGAGCCGTCTCGACGCCTCCGATCGCGCCGTCGTCGCCGACTCGCTCGGTGTCGCGGTGGCGGTCGGCGCCTACGGTGTCTCGTTCGGCGCCATCGCGACGGCGTCCGGGCTGTCGGTGCTGCAGGCGTGTGCGCTGTCGCTCCTGGTCTTCACGGGCGGCTCGCAGTTCGCCTTCGTCGGCGTCGTCGCCGCGGGCGGCAACCCGGTCACGGGCGCCGTGACCGGGGTCCTGCTGGGCAGCCGCAACCTGTTCTACGGCATCACCCTCGCGCCGCTGCTCGGACTGAGCCGTGCGCAGCGCTGGCTCGCGGCGCACGTCGTGATCGACGAGAGCACGGCGATGGCGGTCACCCGGGAGAACCGCCGACACGCCCGCCTCGGCTTCTTCTGGACCGGCGTCGGCGTGTTCGTGCTGTGGAACCTCTTCACCCTGGTCGGCGCGGTGGCCGGCGACCGGCTCGGCGACCCGCGCCGGTACGGCCTCGACGCCGCCGTCGGCGCGGCGTTCCTCGGCCTGCTGTGGCCGCGGCTGTCGAGCGCCCGAGCCCGGGTCGTGGCGCTCGTCGGCGCCGCGGTGGCGGGTGGACTCGTGCCCGTCACGGCCGCGGGCGTGCCGATCGTCCTCGGGGGCGCGGCCGCGGTGCTCCTCGGGCTCCTGCTGGGCGGCGAGGCGGGCCGACGGTGACCGGGGTCTGGTGGGGCATCGTGCTGACGGTCGTGGGCTGCTTCGCGTTGAAGATCGCGGGCCTGTCGGTCCCGGAGCGGGTGCTCGACCACCCGCTCACCGTGCGCGTCGGCGACCTCATCCCGGTGGGTCTGCTCGGAGCGCTCGTGGCGGTCCAGGTGGTGGCGGACGGCGACCGGGTGGTGCTCGACGCGCGTCTTCCGGCGCTCGGTGTCGCCGCGTTCCTGCTCTGGCGCGGCGTGCCGTTCCTGCCGATGGTGGCTGCCTCGGCGGCCACGGCCGCCCTGCTGCGCCTGCTCGGCTGAGTGCCGGGGCCCGACGACCTCAGAGGCCGAGGACGACGTCGAGGCCGACGGTGAGGCCGGGACGCTCGGGGGCGGCGCGCACCGCTGCGACGACGCCCGGCATGAACGACTCCCGGTCGTGCGAGTCGTGGCGGATCGTGAAGGTCTCCCCCGCTCCGCCCAGCACGACCTCCTGACTCGCGACGTAGCCGCGGGCCCGCAGGGCGTGCACCGACACGCCCGCCACCTTGGCGCCGCGAGCCCCGTCGGGATCGGTCGTCGTGGCGTCGGGCGGCACCGCGACGCCCGCCGAGGCACGGGCCTCGGCGATCAGCTCGGCGGTGCGGGTCGCGGTGCCCGAGGGAGCGTCGATCTTGTCGGGATGGTGCATCTCGACCACCTCGACCGACTCGAACCACGGCGCCGCCTCGGCAGCGAACTTCATCATGAGCACGGCGCCGATCGAGAAGTTCGGGACGACCAGCACGCCGACCTCGGGATGCTCGTCGAGCAGGGCGCGGACCTCCGCGATCCGCGCGTCGTCGAAGCCGCTGGTGCCGACCACGACGTGCACCCCGCGCTCGACGCACCAGCGCACGTGCTCGAGCGCGACGTGCGGCTGGGTGAAGTCCAGCGCGACGTCGGCCCCCGCGTCCGTGACGGCCTCGAGGGAGTCGTCGACGTCGACCTGGGCCACGACCTCCAGGCCGTCGGCGGCGGTGAGCGCCGTCACCGACGTCGACCCCATGCGCCCTCTGGCACCCAGCACCGCGACCCGTGTCGTCATGACGTCAGGCTATCGGCGGCCCGACCGGCGGCCACCTCGGTGCCGTCAGTCCAGCGCACGGACGACCTCGACGAGCAGCGCGATGCCGGTGTCGAGCTCGTCGAACGACATGGTGAGCGGCGACAGCCCGATACGGACGAGGTCGGGTGGGCGGAAGTCCGGGACGACACCCCGGGCGACCAGGGCAGCGGTGACCTCGCGCGCTCGCGGGTGTCGCACGCTGACCTGGCTGCCGCGCCGGGCCGCTTCGCGCGGAGCCACCACCTCCAGACCCGCCGAGTCGAGCAGGTCGATCGCCCGAGTGGTCAGAGCCACCGACTTCGCCCTGATCGCCTCGACGCCCGCTTCGGCGACGAGCCGGACGCCCTCCTGCACCGCCAGCATCCCAGCGACGGGCGGGGTGCCCGACAGCATCCGCCGAGCGTCCTGCGCCGGCCGGTAGGCGTCGGTCATCGCGAAGAGGTCTGGCGTGCTCCACCAACCCCGCACCGGCTGCTCGGCGTCCGCCAGGTGCTGCCCGGCGACGTGCAGGAACGCGGGCGCTCCGGGTCCACCGTTGAGGTACTTGTAGGTGCAGCCGACCGCGAGGTCCGCGCCGGCTCCGTCGAGGTCGATCGGCAGGACGCCGACCGAGTGGCACAGGTCCCACAGCGTGATCGCTCCCACGGCGTGCACGGAGCGGGTCGTGGCACCCAGGTCGTGCAGCTCGCCCGTGCGGTAGTCGACCTGGCTCAGGACCACGACCGCGGTGCGCTCCCCGAGCACGTCGGGCAGGTCGGACACGTGCGGGACCACGCGGACGGTCCACCCACGGGTCGCGGCCACGGCGTCCACGAGGTAGCGGTCGGTGGGGAACGCGTGCTCCTCGACCACGACCTCGTCGCGATCCGCACGCAGACCGGCCCCGACGTGCAGCAGCTTGAACAGGCACACCGAGGTCGAGTCGGCCACCACGACCTGGCCGGGCGCCGAGCCGACGAGCCGGCCGATCTCGTCCCCCACCTGTGACGGCAGGTCGACCCAGCGCTCCCAGCCGCGGATCAGGTCGCGTCCCCACTCCCGCTGCACGAAGTCCGCGAGCCGCTCCCGGGTCGCGACGGGCAGGCGACCGAGCGAGTTGCCGTCGAGGTACGCCACGACGTCGCCGTCGGTCACGAAGCGGTCGCGGAACGCCGCGAGAGGGTCGGCGGCGTCGAGCTCGTGCGCGGTGGGCATCCGCCGATCCTGCCCGCTCGGGCGCTCGGCGTCCGCCGGACGCACGGATCGACCGGTGTCGATCCGGTGACGACGCCAGCGGGGCTCGCCGACGCACCCTCGTCTCGCTCGCTCCTCGAGGGCGTGGCTCGACGACGGTGGCCACCGTCGACGCGGTCCCCGTCGACCTGACCTGCCGGACGCGCCAAGGCCCCCACCCCAGACGGGGTGAGGGCCTCGGCGACAGGGGACGATCAGACCTCGGCGGGAGCCTCGGAGGCCGGCTCGTCGGCGGCAGGCTTGTCGGCCTTGTCGACGACCGGGATCAGCGAGATCTTGCCGCGGTCACCGAGCTCGGCGATCTCGACCTGGATCTTCTGGCCGACCGACACGACGTCCTCGACGGTGTTCACGCGCTGGCCGCCGTTGAGGTCACGCAGCTTGCTGATGTGCAGCAGGCCGTCCTTGCCCGGGGTCAGCGAGATGAACGCGCCGAAGTCGACGGTCTTGACGACGGTGCCGAGGGAGCGCTCGCCGACCTC
>JALRKU010000206.1 GCA_023254755.1 Aeromicrobium sp.
GCCAGCTCGGGAACGTGTTGGTGGAGAAGCGGCTGTGCACGATCGCCAGCGCCGACTCCATCCGCTCGTCGGACAGGTCGGGGAAGAACGCCTCGAGCTGCTCGGTGGTCAGCATGCCCTTGTAGACGAACGTGCGCGCCGACAGCGACGGGAAGTACACGCCGAGCTCGTGCTCGGAGCGCTTGCGCAGGCAGAAGGCCAGCCGGTCCAGCTCGATGCCGGTGAGGCCTTCGGCGACGGGCGCGACGAACAGGATCGAGAACGACGGCATCGCGCCGCGTGACATCGAGCCGAGGATGTCGGGGTTGACGGGGACGTCGCGCCAGCCGACGACCGTGAGGCCCTCCTCGGTGGCGATCGCAGCGATGCGCTCGCGCGCCTCGGCGGCCTCGGACTCGTCGATCGGCAGGAAGCCCATGCCCGCCGCGTAGTGGCCCGCCTCGGGCAGCTCGACGCCGGCCTCGTCGCGCGCGACGGCCCGCAGGAAGCGGTCGGGGACCTGCAGCAGGATGCCCGCACCGTCGCCCGTGTCGGGCTCGCCGCCGACGGCGCCGCGGTGGTCGAGGTTGGTGAGCGCCGTCAGGCCCTTGACCACGATGTCGTTCGAGGCCACGCCGGTCAGCGTCGCGACGAACGCGACACCACAGGCGTCGTGCTCGTTGGCGGGATCGTAGAGACCCTGGGCCTGGGGCAGCGCGGAGAACTTGGGCCGAACCGGCTGGGGCTGGGCGCGCATCGAGAACCTCTTTCGGTCGTCGGGTGAGCGAGTGCTCGGAACCCGGGGACGACGTTGGCCTCGGACAGCCTCATCAGGTTACACGCGAAGGTCGAACGAGGCCGCGAAGGCGACCCTAACCGTCAGCCGAGGCTGGCGCCGACGGCGTCACCGACCAGGTAGGTGAGGCCCGCCGCGGCGCCTCCGAGCACGAGCTGGCGCGCCCCGCCGAACCACCAGGGACGATCGGTGATCGCGGTGACGATCGCTCCGCACCCGAACAGCGCCCCCAGCGAGAGGCCGACCGACCACCACGCGTTCGCGGCGCCCAGCAGGAACGGCAGCAGCGGGATCACCGCTCCGAGCGAGAACGAGACGAAGGACGAGCCCGCCGCGAGCAGCGCCGAGGGCAAGTCGTCGGGGTCGATCCCGAACTCCTCACGGGCGTGCACGCGGACGGCCTGCTCGGGATCGCGGTGGATCTGCAGCGCCACCTCCCGCGCCGTGTCGGGATCGACGCCCTTGTCCACGAACATCGTCGCGAGCTCGGCCGCCTCGGCCGCGCCGTGGTCGATGATCTCCTCGCGCTCGATCTCGATCTGCGCCTTCGCGAACTCGCTCTGGCTGGCGACCGAGGTGTACTCCCCCGCGGCCATCGAGAACGCGCCGGCGGCGAGACCGGCCAGCCCGGCGAGCACCACCGCGTGGCGCCCGTCGCCGCTGAGGCTCGCGGTGCCGCCGACGACGCCCATGATGAGCGCGAAGTTCGACACCAGACCGTCCATCGCGCCGAACACGGCGGGCCGCAGCCAACCGCCGGTCACGTCGGGGTGCTCGTGCTGCACGGCCTCGGCGTCGGGCAGCTCGTCGGGCAGGTCCGCGGGGTCGACGACGTCGGTCATGCTCTGACCGTAGCCAGTTCCTGCCGCGATCTCATCGAAGGCGAGGCTTCGCAGACCCGACACCGAAGACCGGTCCTGGGCGGTGAGTTGGCGACCTATCGATTCGGAGCGGTCAAGGTGCGACGCATCCCGGGCTTGGGCGGTGACTGAGCGTCGCGTCGGCCACCGCGATGGGGCGCTCACGCACCGGGCACGGCGGAGCGCCCACCGAGCGCCGACGTCGGCCCGCAGACGGAGGTCGCGACCCAGCGGTCCACTGGGCGGTGTCTGGGCGTCCGGTCCAGCGGGTCGATCGGACGCTCAGTCACCGCGCCACGCGCCGATGAGTCGCTCACGTACCGCCACCCATGGGTAGGTCGCTCAGACACCGCTCGCTCACGTGGGGGGCGGCAGCTCACCGCCCGGCAGGGCTGTCGGGGCCGGCGGCTCCGGAGGATGGAGCCTCCGCGGCGGAAGCGGTGTCGGCAGCGGAGTCCGGTGCAGCGGCGGTCTGGTCCGAGGAGAGGTCTTCGCCGGTCGCCCCGGTCGACGTGGCACCGACATTGGGCGTCCCGCGACGGGTCAGCCAGACGAAGGTGGCGAGCGCCGCCACGAACACCACGATCGACGTCCACACGTTGAGGCGGAACGGGCCGAGGTGGTTCACGGTGTCGATGCGCATCTGCTCGATCCAGAACCGGCCCGCGGTGTAGAGCATCACGTAGAGCGCGAAGGCGCGGCCGCCCGTGAACCGGAAGCGGCGGTCGAGGGCGACGAGCAGCGCAGCGGCGGCCAGGTTCCACAGCAGCTCGTACAGGAACGTGGGGTGGAACGTCGCGAACTGCGTGTAGCCGTCGGGCCGGTGGGCCAGGTCGATCTCCAGACCCCACGGCAGGGTCGTCGGCTTGCCGAACAGCTCCTGGTTGAACCAGTTGCCGAGCCGTCCGATCGCCTGCGCGACCAGCAGACCGGGCGCCAGGGCGTCGGCGACCGCCGAGAACGACACGCCGTAGCGCCGTGCCGCGATCCACGCGCCCAGCGCACCACCGGCGATGGCACCCCAGATGCCCAGGCCGCCCTCCCAGATCTTCAGGGCGTTCACCGGGTTGCGCCCCTCGCCGAAGTACAGCTCGGGATCGGTGACGACGTGGTAGACCCGCGCTCCCACGATCCCGGCCGGGATGGCCCACATCGCGACGTCGCTGATGAGGCCCTCGCGGCCGCCGCGGGCGACGAATCGGCGCTCACCGATCCAGATCGCGGCCAGCGCACCGATGATGATGCCGAGGGCGTACGCACGCAGAGGGAGGGGGCCGAGGTGCCAGACGCCCTCGGCGGGACTGGGGATGTACGCGGGGAGCATCATCGCTCGACTCCTGATCTGAGGTCCTCGGCCAGGTCACGGATCGCCGCCAGCCCGGCCTGGGGGTCGGGGGCGTCGAGCAGGCAGCGCACCAGGGCCGAGCCGACGATGACGGCGTCGGCGAAGGCGGCGACCTCCTTGGCCTGCGTCCCGTTGCTGACGCCGAGTCCGACGCCCACGGGCTTGTCGGTGGTGCGGCGCAGCCGAGCCACCAGCTCGGGCGCAAGGCTGCTCGTCTGCTCCCGCGCTCCCGTGACGCCCATGACGGCGGTGGCGTACACGAAGCCGCTGGCTGCCTCGGCGGTCATCGCGATGCGCTCGTCGGTCGACGACGGCGCGACGAGGAAGATCCGGTCGAGTCCGTGCGCCTCGGCGGCGGCGATCCACTCGGCGCCCTCGTCGGGGATGAGGTCGGGCGTGATGAGCCCGGAGCCGCCCGCCTCGGCGAGCGCGGAGGCGAAGCGGTCGACACCGTAGCGCTCGACCGGGTTCCAGTAGGTCATGACGACCGTCGGCGCGACGGCGGCACTGGCCCGCACGACGTCGAGAACGTCCGCGATGCGGGTGCCCTGGGCGAGCGCCGTGTCGGCGGCGGCCTGGATGACCGGTCCGTCCATGACCGGGTCGCTGTACGGCAGGCCGACCTCGACGAGGTCGACTCCCCCGGCGACCATCGCCTCGATCGCGGCGATCGACTGCTCCTTGGTCGGGAAGCCGGCCGGCAGGTAGCCGACCAGGGCCGCCCGGCTCTCGGCACGGGTGCGCTCGAACAGCTCATCGATGCGGCTCGGCGACGAAGTGACGCTCATTCCTCCACGCCCTCCTCGAGCACCACCGGACCGTCGAGCAGACCGAAGTACTCGGCCGCGGTGTGGACGTCCTTGTCGCCACGGCCGGAGAGGTTGACCAGGATCGTGGCGTCGGGACCGAGCTCGTTCGCGAGCTCGAGGGCACCGGCCAGCGCGTGGGCCGACTCGATCGCGGGGATGATGCCCTCGGTCTTGCACAGCAGGTCGAACGCGGCCATCGCCTGGGCGTCGGTGGCCGGACGGTAGGACGCCCTGCCGATCTCGGCCAGGTAGGAGTGCTCGGGCCCCACCCCGGGGTAGTCGAGGCCGGCCGAGATGGAGTGCGACTCCATCGTCTGCCCCTCGTCGTCCTGGAGCAGGAACGAGCGCGCGCCGTGCAGCACGCCGACCGCGCCGCCGCTGATGGTGGCGGCGTGCCGCCCCGTCTCGACGCCGTCGCCGCCGGCCTCGACGCCGACCAGGCGCACGTCGCCGTCGTCGACGAAGCCGGTGAACAGGCCGATCGCGTTGGACCCCCCGCCCACGCAGGCGACCGCGACGTCGGGCAGGCCGCCGATCAGCTCCAGGCACTGCGCCCGCGCCTCGTCGCCGATCGCCCGCGTGAGGTCGCGGACCATCGTCGGGAACGGGTGCGGCCCGGCCGCGGTGCCGAACAGGTACGTCGTGTGGTCGACCGACGCGACCCAGTCGCGCAGTGCCTCGTTGATTGCGTCCTTCAGGGTGCGGCTGCCCGAGGTGACCGGGACCACCTCCGCGCCGAGCATCTTCATGCGGGCGACGTTGAGCGCCTGCCGCTCGGTGTCGACCTCGCCCATGTAGACGGTGCACTCCAGGTCCAGGTAGGCGCACGCCGTCGCCGAGGCGACGCCGTGCTGACCCGCGCCGGTCTCGGCGATCGCCCGCGGCTTGCCGATGCGCTTGGCCAGCAGCGCCTGGCCGATGACGTTGCGGATCTTGTGCGCACCGGTGTGGTTGAGGTCCTCGCGCTTGAGCAGGATGCGAGCCCCGGCGGCCTCGGAGAACCGGGTGGCGTCGTACAGCGGGCTGGGCACGTTGGCGTACTCGCGCATCATGCGGTCGAGCTCGGCGGTGAAGGCGGGATCGGCCTTGGCCTCGGTCCAGGCGCGGTCGAGCTCCTCGAGCGGGGCGACCAGCGCCTCGGGCATGAAGCGACCGCCGAAGCGGCCGAAGTGCCCCGTCGCGTCGGGCTGGGCGTACGTGTCGGTCATGTCAGGGATGTCCTCGGGTGGGTGGAGACGTCGCCGGCAGACCGTGGCCGTCCAGCGCTGGCGGGGCGCTCACGCAGCGGGACGCGTGGTCCCGGGCGTGAGCCGTCACCACCGGTGCTGCAGCGCCGGGTGGGCGCCCGCAGCGACGAGATCGGCCACCGTGGCGCGCGGGTCGTCACCTCGGACGAGCGTCTCGCCGACCAGGACGACGTCGGCACCCTGCTTGGCGTACTCGATGACGTCGAGCGGTCCACGCACACCGGACTCGGCGACGCGCACGACGCCGTCCGGGATGAGCGGGGCGAGCCGCTCGAAGGTGTCGCGGTCGATCTCGAGGGTCTTGAGGTTGCGGGCGTTGACCCCGACGAGCTCGGCGCCCGCCGCGACGGCGCGCTCGACCTCCTCCTCGTCGTGCACCTCGACCAGCGGCGTGAGGCCGATCGACCGCGCCCGCTCGATGAGGCTCTCGAGGGCCAGCTGGTCCAGCGCGGCGACGATCAGCAGGGCCATGTCGGCGCCGGCCGCGCGTGCCTCCCACAACTGGTACGAGGTGGTGATGAAGTCCTTGCGCAGCACCGGCACGTCGACCGTGCCACGGACGGCGCGCAGGTCGTCGAGGGTTCCCCCGAACCGCCGCTGCTCCGTGAGCACGGAGATCGCGGCCGCACCGCCGGCCTCGTAGTCGGCAGCGAGCGCTGCAGGGTCCTTGATCGTGGCCAGCTCACCCTTGCTGGGACTCGCGCGCTTCACCTCGGCGATGACCGAGACTCCGTCCGACCGGAACGCGGGCAGCGGATCGAGGGCGGGCTGCTGGCGGGCGGCGAGCGCCTTCAGGTCCTCGAGGCTGGTGGCCTCCATGCGGACCTGGAGGTCGTCGGCGACGCCGGCGAGGATGTCGTCGAGCACGGACATGGACCTCTCCCTTCGTCGCGGACCCGGTGGACCTGCCCCATCGTAGTCCTGTCGCGATGTCGGACTCGCCGGGGTGGTCACCGTCGGTCAGGGAGCCAGCCAGGAGCCAGGGGGCGTGAGCCGGATGATCCCGAACAGGACGAAGCCTGCGAGAACGGCCAGCCCGGTCCGGGTGCTGAGCACGATCATCCGGTCGTCGACGCCCCGCAGCCGCCGCAGGACCCAGGCGACCCACGCCACGCCCAGCACCACGAGCAGCACCACGACCGCCGCGTTGGCGCTGACCGCCCCCACCAGGTCGCCCCGCGTGAGGTCGTTGACGGCCCGGAGCCCCCCGCACCCGGGGCACGGCTGGCCGGTGACGAGGAGAAACGGACAGAACCCGTAGCTCCCGTCGACGTGCGGGTCGTGCACGCGCAGCAGACCGAGCACCGCGGTGCCGGCCAGCGCGACCACGGCGGGCTCTCGCAGCGAGGCAGCGGACGAGCGCACCGCAGCGGTCACGTGCGGACGACCACCGTCGTGACCACCTTGTCGTGGAGCGCCTGGTTGTCCTCGTCCCATAGCGGCCAGAGGCCGTCCAGCAGCTGGATGCAGGCGCCGAGGTAGGGCACGACGCCGAACGCGAACGTGATCGCCCACCGTCCGAACCCGGCGGCGCGTCCGATGACCTGCTGGGTGTTCTTGCCGACCACCCGGATGCCCAGGGCCTTCTTGCCCAGGCTCTGTCCGGTGCGGCCCGTGCGGAGACCGCGGTTCCAGACATCGAACGCCAGGGCGAGCACGAACCCGATCCCCATGATGACGAAGCCGAGCGCCTCGACGCCGCTGATGTCGTCGGTGACCGGGTCGATGTCGGCGTCGGCGAAGGCCACGGCGGCGCCGACGGCCAAGGGAACCAGCGCGACCGCAAAGCCGAGCAGGCTGTCGAGGACCAGGGCGCCGAGTCGCGACCCCCAGCTGGCGTACGAGGCGGGCGGCACGGGCGGTCCCGCGGTCCACGCCGGAGGCGGTCCGTACGCACCCCAGACCGGGGGCTGACCGGGCGCTCCTGGCGGAGGGGGCGGGTACTGGCCGCCTGCCGGTTGTCCCCATCCGCTCGACTGCGGCTCGTCGCCGGGGTACGACGGGTACTGCGGCGGCTGGGTCATGTCGGCGGCCCCTGGTTGCTCGGGCTAGTGCCGCTCGTCGCCGACGCCGAGACCGGCGGCGGCCATCACCTTGCCGACGATGCCGGCGACACCGGCGAGCACGCAGCCCACGGTGAACAGGACCCAGTTCGGATCGGGGATCAGGGCGATGCCACCGATCGTGATTCCGGCGAGGGCCAGGAGGACGGCCGTCCAGGCGGCCGGCGAGGATCCGTGCATGCGCACATCCTAGCGGCCGCGGCGCCGACCCCCGACGTCGACTAGACCGTCGGGTCGCGTCCCTCGTCGAGGGCCTTCCAGACGTCGGCACCCGAGGCGTGCTCCAGGTCCACCGCCGCCACGCGGGGTGCGGACGGGGCGTCGTAGCGACGCCCCATCGACGGCCACGTGCGGCTGCTGACGACCGTCAGGACGCCGAGCGCCGCAGCGACGAGGCCGGCGCCCAGGAGGACCCAGCGCCACGACGTGTGCTGCGGGTCCGGGGCGTTGCGGCCGGTGAAGGCGGTGGACTGCTCGACGGCGTCGGTGAAGCCGCGGTCGATCGCACCGGATCCGGTCGCGACCGTGACGACGGCACCGAGGGCCGCGGCGAGCACGATCAGGCCGACGAGCTGGCGCAACCTGCCCCGGGTGGCCAGCACGGCCAGACCGCCTGCGGCGACGACCAGGGCCAGCGCCGTCGCGAGCGGCAGGACGTCGCTGCCTGTGACGGCGACGGTCGCGCTCGGCAGCCCCTCGGCCCGGACCCGACCGGTGGCCCAGTCGCGCGAACCGGCGAAGAACATCACGGCGCCCGCAGCGAGCAGGGCGAGGACGGCGGGCGCGTACCACCGGCGTGAGATCACAGCAGCCGGTCCGCGTCGAAGCAGGTGCGGTCGCCGGTGTGGCAGGCCGCGCCCTCCTGGTCGACGAGCAGCAGCACCGTGTCGCCGTCGCAGTCGAGGCGCACCTCGCGCACGTGCTGGACGTGGCCGGAGGTCTCGCCCTTGACCCAGTACTCGGCGCGGCTGCGGCTCCAGTAGGTGCCGCGTCCCGTGGTGAGCGTGCGGTGCAGGGCCTCGTCGTCCATCCACGCCATCATCAGCACGTCGCGGGACGCGGCGTCCTGGACGACCGCTGCCACGAGTCCGTCGGGGGTGCGCTTCAGTCGCGCGGCGATGTCGGGGTCCAGCGAGCTCACCGACCCATTCTCCCCCACGGCTCCAGCACGGGCCGACGGGTCACCAGGAGTGGGCTGTCAGACCTGGACGCGCTCCCGCACAGCCGTCACGATGCGCTCGATCGCGTCGTCGAGCGGCACGCCGTTCTCCTGCTCACCGCTGCGGTAGCGGAACGACACGGCGCCGGCCTCGACGTCGTTGTCGCCCGCGATCAGCATGAACGGGATCTTCTGGGTCTGCGCGGTGCGGATCTTCTTCTGCATCCGCTCGTCGGAGTCGTCGACGTCGACCCGGATGCCGACCTCACGCAGCCGCGCCGCGACCTGCTCGAGGAACTCCACGTGGCGCTCCGCCACCGGGATGCCGACGACCTGCACGGGCGCCAGCCACGGAGGGAACGCTCCGGCGTAGTGCTCGACCAGCACGCCCATGAACCGCTCGATCGAGCCGAACTTGGCCGAGTGGATCATGACGGGCTTCTGCCGCGAGCCGTCCGGCGCGATGTACTCCAGGTCGAACCGCTCGGCCGACGGCATGTTGAAGTCGTACTGGATCGTCGACATCTGCCAGGTGCGCCCGATCGCGTCGCGCGCCTGCACCGACACCTTGGGGCCGTAGTACGCGGCGCCGCCCGGGTCGGGCACGAGCT
>JALRKU010000218.1 GCA_023254755.1 Aeromicrobium sp.
AGGCGGCCATGGAGAAGGAGTTCAAGGCGGCCCGGTTCAACCCCATCGACATGATGGTGGGCTCGGGTGCGCGCGGAAACATGACCCAGATGCGTCAGATCGCCGGTATGCGCGGTCTGGTGGCCAACCCCAAGGGCGAGATCATCCCGCGTCCGATCAAGGCCAACTTCCGTGAGGGCCTGTCGGTGGTCGAGTACTTCATCGCCACCCACGGTGCCCGCAAGGGTCTGGCCGACACGGCGCTCCGCACGGCCGACTCGGGCTACCTGACGCGTCGTCTGGTCGACGTGTCGCAGGACGTCATCATCCGTGAGGACGACTGCGGCACCGAGCGTGGTCTGCCCAAGGTCATCGCGGTGCTCAACGACGAGGGCAAGGCCGTCGCCGCGGAGAACGTCGAGACCTCGGCGTACGCCCGCTCGGCGGCCAGCGACGTCGTCCACCCCGAGACCGGCGAGGTGCTGGTCCCGGCAGGTGGTGACCTCGGCGACGTCGAGATCGCGCACCTGATCGAGGCGGGCGTCACCGACGTCAAGGTCCGCACGGTCCTGACCTGCGAGGCCAAGGCCGGAACCTGTGCCAAGTGCTACGGCCGCTCGCTGGCCACCGGCAAGCTCGTCGACATCGGCGAGGCCGTCGGCACCATCGCGGCCCAGTCGATCGGTGAGCCCGGCACGCAGCTGACGATGCGCACCTTCCACACCGGTGGTGTGGCCGGCGATGACATCACGCACGGTCTGCCCCGCGTCGTGGAGCTGTTCGAGGCGCGCAACCCCAAGGGTCTGGCGCCCATCACGGAGGCCGCCGGTCGCATCGCGATCGACGACTCGGACAAGTCCCGCAAGCTGGTCGTCACCCCCGACGACGGCTCGGAGCCGTTCGAGTACCCCGTGTCCAAGCGCGCGCGTCTGCTGATCGCCGACGGCGACCACGTCGAGGTCGGCCAGCAGCTCACGCACGGCACGCCGAACCCGCAGGAGGTGCTGCGCATCCTCGGCGTCCGCCGGGCGCAGGAGCACCTGGTCGACGAGGTCCAGGAGGTCTACCGCTCGCAGGGCGTGGCCATCCACGACAAGCACATCGAGATCATCGTGCGCCAGATGCTGCGTCGCATCACCGTGATCGAGCAGGGCGCGTCCCAGCTCATCCCGGGCGACCTGGTCGATCGCGCGATCTTCGAGGAGGAGAACCGTCGCGTGGTGGCCGAGGGTGGCCAGCCGGCGTCGGGTCGTCCGGTGCTCATGGGCATCACCACGGCCTCGCTCGCGGTCGAGTCGTGGCTGTCGGCGGCCTCCTTCCAGGAGACCACCCGGGTGCTCACCGACGCGGCGATCCACGGCAAGTCCGACTCGCTGCGCGGCCTCAAGGAGAACATCATCATCGGCAAGCTCATCCCGGCGGGGACCGGTCTCGACCGCTACCGCAACATCCGGGTCGAGCCCACCGAGGAGGCCCGTCAGGCCGCCTACGCCGTCACCGGCTACGGCGACTTCGACTACGGCTTCGGCTCCGACACCATCGCGATCGACGACAGCGACTTCGTCTCGTACGACAGCTGATCGCCTGATCCGAGAACGGCCCCCGCTCCGGCGGGGGCCGTTCTGCATCCCCACGCCCGCTGACGAGTCGCTCGTTCCCGCTGACGAGTCACTGATTTCCGCTGACGAGTCACTCGTTTCCGCTCGCGAGTCGCTGAGCCGCGAGCGTGGAGCCCAGCGCCAAGAGCGACGCTGGCGTGGCTACTTGGCGGCGGGCTCGGGCGCCGCCTTCTCGATGGGTCGGAACGCCCATCGCAGCTTCGGCTCGAAGACCGGCTGGAAGATCTTCTTGATCGGCGCCGTCATCAGCAGGTTGGCGACGACGACAGCGATGAGGACGGCGCCGATCACGGCCTTGACGCCGTACTGCTCGGTGTCGGCGAAGACGTCGAACTGTTCGCGGAGGATCAAGATGAGGTAGCCGTGCAGCAGGTAGCAGTAGAACGTGCGCTCGCCGAGCCTGGTGGTGATGGAGCGCCGCTTCGGGACCAGCGAGAGCGCGGCGAAGGTCAGCACGAAGCCGATGACGAGCAGCTCGGCGCGCTGCGTGATGCCCTCGAACGGCGTGGCGCCGAGCGGGTCCTCGTCGTACCGGGACTTCCACAGCAGCCAGTCGACGGTCCAGTCGCGGCTGTACACGTAGCAGACGACGAAGGCGACGGTGAGCGTGATCGCCGAGGCGATCCTCACCGGCACCGCTGTGAGCGCCAGGAAGCGATCGCGGCTCATGTGTAGACCGACCACGTAGAAGGGCAGGAAGCCCAGGATCTTCGGCAGCGCCAGGACGTTGGGGACCTCGATCAGACCGACCAGCAGCGAGATCACGATCGACGTCGTGATGGGGTACTTCAGCGCCCGCCAGATGGGCGTCGTGAGACGCCAGACGAACAGTGCCGCCATGAACCACCCGAGCCACTGCGGTGACAGCAGGGCGAGCGGATCGGGTTCACCCGTGTAGTGCCGCGTGATGAGCTGCATCGAGGTCTCGACGACGAGGTAGGGCACGACCAGCGTGCTGACGATGCGCTGCACCTGGCGGGCATCGCCCATGTACCGGCGCGCCGTGTAGCCCGAGATGAGGATGAAGAAGGGCATGTGGAACGAGTAGATCCACACGTAGAGCGCCTTGGCGGAGTCCATCGCGACGTACTGCGTGAGGGAGTGGCCGATGACCACGAGCAGCATGACCCAGTACCGGGCGTTGTCGAGGTAGGCGACGCGCTCCTTGGGCGGAGACGTCACGACGGGGAGCGGTTCGAGGGCACTCATCCCTGTGATTCTATGGAGCGTGCCCGAGGACAGCGCGACCACGCCCCGTCGGACCCAGCGACTCGGCGCCTACGCCGTCGCTTTCCGCAGCGGATTCGCAGGTCAGGCGCAGATCCTGCTCACCCGCATCTCCCCGACGGGGTATCCGCCGGGCTGGTGGACGCTTCCGGGTGGGGGAGTGGACCACGGGGAGTCGCCGAACCTCGCGGTGCTGCGCGAGCTGCACGAGGAGGCGGGGCTGGTCGCCGAATCGTCAGCGCTCGTCGCGGTCCACGACGTGCACCTCGTCGACACGGGGCGGCACGACATGTACGAGGACTACCACGGCGTCCACCTGCTCTACCGGGTCGTGGTCGATCCCGACGTCACGCCGCACGTCGTCGAGGTCGGCGGATCGACGGATCGAGCGGAGTGGGTCGACCTGGCTGCGGTCGGTGTGACGCACACGCCGATCCTGCCGATGCTGGAGCACGTGATCGACCACGTCGACGACTTCCGCTGACTCGTCAGTGGAAACGCGTGACTCGTCAGTGGCAACGCGTGACTCGTCAGTGGAAATGCGCGACTCGTCAGTGGGGGACCTTGTGCGGGTAGACCATCAGCAGCACGTAGTTGCCGCGGGCCGAGAGCACGTGGGTGGCCCGGAAGAACGTGCCGTCGTTGGCGCTGCCCGAGTAGGTCGTGCTGACCTCGTTCAGGTCCTCGACGACGTCCTTCGCGGGTTCGCCGGTGACGCGCTCGGTGACCCAGTCGCGGGCCATCGCGTCGGCCGTCGTGGCGCGGTCGACGTGCAACGACACGAACGCCGGAGCGAAGCCGCTCAGCAGGATCGTGCTGCTCGTGGGTGCCGTCCAGCCGTCGACCAGCTTGCGGTCGGCGGGGGCGTCGATGTCCATGCGGGGCCAGATCAGCCCTGAGGTGTCGGGGACCTTGTCGACGTCCTCGACGTCACCGAGGTCGTTGGACTCGCGCGTCTCCTGCCCGGCCTTCGGGTCGCCGACGTAGGTCAGCTGGAGCGTCATGACGGGGTTGCGCTTCGACGACGGCGGCGCCGTGCGAGTCGACAGGTCGCCCGGGTCGACGGTCATGCGGACGCGGACGTCGCGCTCGTCGGCGGTGGTCCCGGTGGCCGAGAAGATGCAGCGGACGACGCGGTCGTCGGCGGTGCGGCACACCTCGCCGAGGTCGTCGGTGGGCACCTGCTCGTCGGGCAGCAGCGCCGCGAGCTGGGCGAGCATGCGGCGTGTGACCTGGCTGGGGTCGCCGTCGACGCGCATGACCGACAGGATCGTGTCCGGCCGCGGCGACTCCCCGAGGAGCTTGAACGAGTCGTCGCTCGGTGGGTCGTCGGGCGTGGGCGTGGGGGTGGTGGGCGTCTCGCCCGGCTCGGCGTCCTCCTCGGCCTTCTCGAGCAGCTTCTGCTCGCGCTCGGCCTCGGCCGCCTCGAGCTCGGGGCGGTAGGCCTCGATGAGTGCCTCGCTCCGGACGCGGATCAGCGGACCCAGCTGGGTGGCGCCGCGAGGCACCTCGAGGCCGTAGCCGATGGGACTCTCCGGGCCCGACTCGTGCGGCGACACGTCGGGCTCGGCCGACGTCGTCACCGAGGCCGTGGGCCGGGGTGCGGTCGAGGAGCCGTCGCCGGTGCACGCACTCACGACGGTCAGGCAGGCCGCGACGGCGACCACGCTGCTCAGGGCTGACGGACGCACAGGTCCACCTCCTTCGGGACCCCAGACTAGAGGTCGCCGTCGAACCCTGGACGGCCGACTCTTGCGTATCCTGTGCAGGAATCTGGAGCAAGGAGTCGTCGTGACCTTCGCACCCGCTCGTCCCGAGTCGGTCTTCACCTACGGTGCGCCGGGACTGAAGTTCGGTGCCGGGGCTCGCCACGAGCTCGGCCACGACCTGGGCCAGCTGGGCGCGCGACGGGTGCTCGTCGTCACCGATCCCGGCGTCGCCGCAACGGGTGCGCCCGCCGAGATCGCCGCGGCGCTGGAGGCGGCCGGCATCGGCGCCGTCGTGTTCGACCGCTCCCGGGTCGAGCCCACCGACGCCAGCCTGGACGAGGCGATCGCGTTCGGGCGCGCCGAGGGGCCGTTCGACGCGATCGTCGCGGTCGGCGGCGGTAGCAGCATCGACACGGCGAAGGCCGTCAACCTGCTCACGACCAACGAGGGCGAGCTGATGGACTACGTCAACGCGCCGGTCGGTTCCGGTCGGGCGCCGGCGCTCCCGCTGCTGCCGCTGGTGGCCGTGCCCACCACGACGGGCACCGGCAGCGAGAGCACGACGATCTGCGTGCTCGACGTCGTCAGCCAGCACGTCAAGACCGGCATCTCGCACGCGAGGCTGCGACCCACGTTCGCCGTCGTCGATCCCGAGCTCACGGTGAGCCAGCCGGCGGGGGTGACGGCGGCGTCGGGCCTCGACATCTTGTGCCACGCCCTCGAGAGCTACACTGCGCGCCCCTTCACCTCCTACGAGCACAAGAGCGCCGACCAGCGGGTGCCGTACTGCGGGGCGAACCCGATCGCCGACATGTGGTCGGAGAAGGCGATGAGCCTGATGTCGTCCGCGTTCCGGACCGCGGTGCGCCACGGCGACGACCTCGCCGCCCGCACGGAGATGGCGATGGCGGCGACGTTCGCGGGCCTCGGGTTCGGCAACGCCGGTGTCCACATCCCGCACGCCAACGCCTACCCGATCGCCGGGCAGGCGCCCGTGGAGTTCCACCCGGCCGACTACCCGCGACCGACCGACGACCAGTCGCACGGGCTGGTGCCGCACGGCATGGCGGTCTCCCTGACCGCGCCCGCCGCCTTCCGGTTCACCTTCGAGGCGTCGCCGGAGCGACACGTGCGGGCCGCGCGGCTGCTGGCGCCGGACGCCGACCTGCCGGACGCGCCGGCCGAGCAGCTGCCCGCGGTGCTGGCCTCGATCATGAAGGACGTCGGCATCCCGTCGGGTCTCGCCGAGGTCGGCTTCGACGCGAGCGACCTCGACGACCTGGTCGAGGGCACGATGAAGCAGCAGCGACTGCTGGCCACGGCACCTCGTGAGGTCGCCGAGGACGACGTCGCCACGATCCTCGACCAGTCGCTCGAGCTGTGGTGACCAGGTCGTCGACCACCGACGACGTCCTGACACGACTGCGCGAGCAGATCCTCACCGGCGCGCTGCCCCCCGGCAGCCGACACTCGATCTACCGGCTCGCCGACGAGCTCGGGGTGTCCCGCACGCCGGTGCGCGAGGCCGTGCTCAGGCTCGCCGACCTGGGTCTCGTCACGATCGAGCGCAATCGCGGCATCACGATCCGCGGGGTCCGCGCCGAGGACGTGCGCGACGTCTTCGAGCTGCGGCTGCTCCTGGAGGTCCCGGCCGCGGCGGGCGCCGCGGCACGGGTCGACGAGGCGCTCGCCGACCGACTGCGACAGCTGCTCGACGCGATGCGCACCGCCGCGGCGTCCGGCGACGCTCCGGGCTTCTACGGCCACGACCGCCTGCTGCACGCGGCACTGGGCGACGCGCTCGGCAGTCCGCGCCTGTCGGCCGAGGTCGACCGCCTCCGGGACCTGATCCAGGTGCGTGGCGTCTCGACGGGCGGCCGCACCCGCTCGCTGCCCGACGTCGCCGAGGAGCACGCCCCGATCGTCGCGGCGGTCGTGGCCGGCGACGTGGTGGGGGCGGCCGCCGCGATGCGCGACCACCTCGTCCACACCGCGTCGTTGCTGCTGGAGCAGGTCGGGGGAGACGCGGCGCCGTTGCGCGGCTGGGCTCTCGGGGACTGGGCTCTCGGGGACTGGTCGGCCGGGGACTGGTCGGCCGGCGCCCCGTCCGCCGCGGACTGAGGCTCGCGGGGCCGCGATCGACTCGCCGTGGGCCGTCCGACGCAGTAGCATGCTACTCATGTCGATCATGACGCAGGACGTCGTCGC
>JALRKU010000226.1 GCA_023254755.1 Aeromicrobium sp.
TCGCCGGCGAGTCGGACGCGTCCGTCGCGCTGGTCGACGGGTGAGAGCACGACGGCCGTGCGGCCGGCCTGCGCCTCGTGGCCCTGCAGGAGCGTGGGTCCGGCGTGCATGCGGGCGACCAGCGACGGCCGCACGAGGGCCAGCAGCGCGCCGGTCACGACCGCGAACACCGCGATCGCGAGCCACAGCGGGCCGCCGAGCCCGGCGGTGAGTGCTGCCGCGGCCGCGCCGATCGCGAACATCAGGAGCACCAGCTCGAGGCTGAACATCTCGATGACGGCCAGCACGACGGCGACACCCAGCCAGATCGACCAGGGATTGTCCTTCAACCAGTCCTCCACCGGATGCTCCTTCGTGTCAGTGGGGTCGTCGGTGCACGTACGCCGCGCGGCGTGCCGCGTAGCGCCCGTCGGCTCGGGTCAGCTCGAAGCGAGCACCGAATGTCTTGCGAAGATTCTCCTCGTCGAGCGTCGTCTCGAGCGGACCCTGCGCGACGACGCGGCCGGCACGCAGCAGCAGCACGTGCGTGAACCCGACCGGAATCTCCTCGACGTGGTGCGTGACCATCACGAGCACCGGCGCCAGCGGGTCGGTCGAGACGATCTCGAGGCTGGCGACGAGGTCCTCGCGCGCGCCGAGGTCGAGTCCCGCGGCGGGCTCGTCGAGGATGAGCATCTCGGGGTCGGTCATGAGCGCGCGGGCGATCAGGACCCGCTTGCGCTCGCCCTCGGACAGCGTGCCGAACGTGCGGTCGGCGAGCTGAGCGATGCCGAGCTCGGACAGGATCTGGTCGCGACGATCGGTGTCCTCGACGTCGTAGCGCTCCTGCCAGCGGCCCGTCACGGCGTAGGCGGCCGACAGGACCACGTCGGCGACGCTCTCGCGGGGCGGGATCAGGTCGGCGACGGTCGTGCTGCTGTGACCGATGCGCGTGCGCAGGTCCTGCAGGTCGACGCGGCCGAGCTTCGAACCGAGCACCTTGGCCCGGCCGTGCGACGGGTGCATGGCAGCGCCCGCGATCTGCATCAGCGTGGTCTTTCCGGCGCCGTTGGGTCCCAGCACGATCCAGCGCTGACCTTCCTCGACCTTCCACGAGACCTGGTCGAGCAGCGTGTTCCCGTCGCGCACGACCGTCACCTTGGACAGCTCGACGGCGGTCGACATCGTGGCTCCCGGGATCGGACGACGGATGGGATCCCAACCTATCGTGGCGCCGCGGGCGACGAGCGATAGCCTCGGACGCGATGACGCAGCCCGTGCCCACCGTGCACTTCACCGACCCGACCGTGCTGGTCACGCTGATCGGACCCGACCAGAGCGGCGTGACGACACGCCTGTTCGACGCGGTGTCCACGTTCGACGTCGAGGTCGTCGACATCGAACAGCTCGTGATCCGCGGCCAGCTCGTGCTCAGCACGCTCCTGACCGCCCCCGACGACGTCGACGCCCTCGAGCGAACGGTCTCGACCGTCGCGGCCGAGCTGGGCCTCTCGGTCACCGTCGAGCGCGGCGCGGGCGACAACCGACCGCGGCGCGTCGGCCGCGCTCGCGTGGTGGTGCTGGGTTCGCCGCTGTCCGCCGCCGCCGTGTCGGCGCTCGCCGCCCGCATCAAGGAGCTCGGCGGCAACATCGACCGCATCATCCGGATGGCCCGCTACCCCGTGACCGCGATCCGCCTCGAGGTGTCGGGTGCCGACCCCGATCAGCTGCAGGCCGAGCTGGCCGCCGTCGCCTTCGACCACGGCGTCGACCTCGCGGTCCAGGAGAACGGCATCCTGCAGCACGCCCAGCGCCTCGTGGTGATGGACGTCGACTCGACCCTGATCCAGGGCGAGGTCATCGAGATGCTGGCCGAGCACGCGGGGTACGCGGCCGAGGTCGCCGAGGTGACCGAGCGCGCGATGCGCGGCGAGCTCGACTTCGCCGAGTCGCTGCACGCCCGGGTCGCGCTGCTCGAGGGCGTGCCGGAGTCGGCGCTCGACGACGTCTACGCGTCGCTGGTCTACACCCCCGGCGCCCGCACGATGATCCGCTCGCTGAAGCGGCTCGGCTACCGGTTCGCGCTCGTCAGCGGCGGGTTCACGCAGCTGATCGAGCGGATGGCCGACGAGCTCGGCATCGACTACTTCACCGCCAACGAGCTCGAGGTCGTCGACGGGCGACTGACCGGACGCATCGTCGGCCCGGTCGTGGACCGAGTCGGCAAGGCCGAGGCGCTGCGTCGGTTCGCCGCCGACGCCGGCATCACGGTGAAGAACACCGTGGCCATCGGCGACGGGGCGAACGACCTCGACATGCTCGCGGCGTCCGGGCTCGGAGTCGCGTTCAACGCCAAGCCGGTCGTGCGCGACCAGGCGCGCACGTCGGTCAACGTGCCGTACCTCGACGCGATCGTGTACCTGCTCGGCATCACCCGCGAGGAGATCGAGGCCGCCGACGACGCCGACGGCGCGGTCTGACGACCGCTACTCGTCGTCCTCCAGGCGGAAGCCGACCTTCATCGTCACCTGGTAGTGCGACACGTCGGTGTCGCTGATCTGGCCACGGATGCCGACGACCTCGAACCAGTCGAGGTGGCGCAGGGTCTGCCCGGCCCGGCCGATGCCGTTCTCGACGGCCTCGGTGATGCCCTCGGGCGAGGTGCCGACGATCTCGGTGACGCGGTAGGTGCGGTTGCTCATGCGCCCATCATGCACGTCCCCACGCCAGGCGTACGCTGGAGGCATGTCCGATCGTCGCCCCGCACGTCGCGAGCAGCAGGTCTTCTCGATCACGACCGCCGCGACCTCGCACAGCGAGGAGATGGGTGCGCGCGAGAAGCGCTACGCGATCTCGATGGGCATCCGCACGTTGTGCTTCGTGGGCGCGGTGATCGCTTCGGGCCCGCTGCGCTGGGTGCTCGTCGCCGGCGCCGTGTTCCTGCCCTACACCGCCGTGATCCTCGCCAACGCCGGAGTGCGCCGCCGCGGCAAGGGCATGGACGCCTTCGACCCCCAGGTCATGCGCCAGCTCGAGGCGGGCCAGGAGTGATCGCCGAGGGCCCGGCCGAGCTGATCTGCTCGGCCAAGGGGTGCACCGCGTCCGCGCTGCACCAGGTGCAGTGGAACAATCCCAAGATCCACACCCCCGACCGCCGCAAGACCTGGTTGGCGTGCGCCGACCACGAACCGACGTTGCGCCAGTTTCTCTCGGCGCGCGACTTCTACCGCGAGACCCTGCCGGTCTGAGTTCTCGCTGAGTGTCACGTTTCGACAAGAATCAACCGTTGATCGTGGTCGAAACGTGACACTCAGCGGGTCCGGTCAGCCGCCGATCGCGCTCATGGGGCGGGTGGGCTGGAGGAAGTCGGGGTCGTCGATGCCGTGGCCGGGCAGCTTGCCGTGGACCGCGAGCTGCCAGCGCTCGGCGATCTCGGCGTCGTCGGCGCCTCCGCGCAGCGCCGCGCGCAGGTCGGACTCCTCGCGGGCGAACAGGCAGTTGCGGACCTGACCGTCGGCCGTCAGCCGCACGCGGTTGCAGTCGCCGCAGAAGGGCCGCGTGACCGAGCCGATGACGCCGACCGTGTGCGGTCCGTCGTCGACCAGGAAACGCTCGGCCGGCGCCGATCCCCGGCCGTCGAGCGGCGTCAGGCGGTGCTCGGCGAGCAGCGACGCCAGCACCTCGTCGGCCGTGATCATCTGCGACCGGTCCCAGCCGTGCTGTGCGTCGAGCGGCATCTGCTCGATGAACCGCAGCTGGTAGCCCCGCTCCATGCACCAGCGCAGCAGCCGCGGCGCCTCGTGCTCGTTGTGGCCGCGCAGCAGCACCGCGTTGACCTTGACCGGACCCAGACCGGCGTCCCGCGCCGCCTCGAGCCCGGCGACGACGTCGTGCCAGCGGTCGCGTCGGGTGATCGCGGCGAAGGTCTCGGGGTCGGTCGTGTCGAGGCTGATGTTGACGCGGTCGAGGCCGGCCGCCGCCAGCGCCGCCGCGGTGTGCTTGAGCCCGAGGCCGTTGCTCGTGATCGCGGTGCGCGGACGCGGGGTGAGCGCCGTGGTGGCCGCGACGATGGCGGGCAGACCCCGGCGCAGCAGCGGCTCTCCCCCGGTGAACCGCACGTCGGTGATGCCGAGGCGCTCGACACCGATGCGGACCAGCCGGACGACCTCGTCGTCGGTGAGCGTGTCGTCGGTGGCCATCCAGTCGAGGCCCTCGGCGGGCATGCAGTACTGGCAGCGCAGGTTGCAGCGTTGGCAGAGACGGTCACGGTTTCAGAACCGATGAAGCCTGACAGACTTAACGTCGCAGTTGCGGTGGCACCA
>JALRKU010000338.1 GCA_023254755.1 Aeromicrobium sp.
CGGAGTAATCCAGCGTTCAGAATCGCACGGCAATCATGCTGATGTCGTCGAGTTGCTCCTGATGGCCTTTCCAATTGCGAATGAAATCGGTGATACGTTTTTCCTGTACATCCATACTTTCCGTGCAGGTCGAGGTGCACGGGAGTCCCGAGCAGCCGCTCGACCTGGGTGCGCGAGACCGTGCCGATCTCCTTCAGGCGCGCACCCTTGCGCCCGATGACGATGCCCTTCTGGCTGTCGCGCTCGACGTAGACGTTGACCCGGACGTCGAGCAGCGGCCTGTCGGCGGGACGGTCGTCGCGCGGGACGACCTCCTCCACCACGACGGCCAGGGAGTGCGGCAGCTCGTCGTGGACGCCCTCGAGCGCGGCCTCGCGGACGATCTCGGCGATCAGCGTCTCCTCCGGCTCGTCGGTGAGCTGGCCGTCGGGGTACAGCGCCGGCCCCTCGGGCAGCAGGCCGAGCAGCAGGTCGGCGAGCAGGTCGACCTGGTCCCCCGCGGTCGCCGACACCGGCACGATCTCGCGCCAGTCGATGCCCGCCTCGGCGCCGGCCCGCTGCACCGCGAGCAGCTGCTCGCCGAGCTTCTCGGGCGAGACGAGGTCGGTCTTGGTGACGACCGCGACCTTCGGTGTGCGCCCGATCGCCGCGAGCTCGCGCAGCAGGAAGCGATCACCGGGCCCGATGGCCTCGTCGGCCGGGATGCACAGCCCGATCACGTCGACCTCGGCCCACGTCTCGCGCACCAGCGCGTTGAGGCGCTGGCCGAGCAGGGTGCGCGGCTTGTGCAGCCCCGGCGTGTCGATGAGCACGAGCTGCCCGTCGGGCCGGTGCACCAGACCGCGGATCGCGTGCCGCGTGGTCTGGGGTCGCGACGAGGTGATGGCGACCTTGTCGCCGACCAGCGCGTTCGTCAACGTGGACTTGCCGACGTTCGGCCGCCCGACGAAGCAGGCGAAGCCGGAACGGAAGACGGGATCGCCCGTGACGGGGGCGTCGCTCACGTGGTCAGCGCCTCGGTGACCGTGCCGGCGTCGTCGGCGACGAGCACAGGCACCCCCGCGCCCGCCAGGTCGCGGACGGCGTCGACCGACGCCGGCACCCCACCGACGACGGCGCCCGCCTCGAGGCCCTTGGCGCCGGACGAGACCGCCATCGCGACGGCCAGGTCGAGGGCCGAGATGGTCAGCGACGGCAGCGCCACCGACGCGGCGGCGTAGGTGCGTCCGTCGAGGTCGCGCACGGCGGCACCGCTCGACGAGCCGGTGCGGGCCCGTGTCGCGCGGGCCAGCGTGACGATCTTGGCGTCCTCAGGCGTCAGGTCCATGCCCCGAGGCTACCGAGGCGACGTCGGCTCCCTCGTCGGCGTCCGGGACGACCCGCGAGACGACGACGCGACCGATCCGGTTGCGGCGGCCCGACGGCGCCTCGGCCCGCAGGTGGAGGCCCTCGACCTCGACCTCCGAACCCGGGATCGGCACCCGGCCGAGGTGCTTGGCCAGGAGTCCGCCGACGGTGTCGACGTCGTCGTCCTCGACCTCGACACCGGTCAGCTCGGCGAGGTCGTCGACCTCGTACCGGACGCTGACGCGCCACGTGCCGTCGGACAGCGCCTGCACGTCGTCGGGCTCGGTGTCGTACTCGTCGGTGATCTCGCCGACGATCTCCTCGAGGATGTCCTCGATCGTGACCATGCCGGCGGTGCCGCCGTACTCGTCGACCACGATCGCCACGTGGGTGCGCTGGGCCTGCATCTCGCGCAGCAGGGCGTCGGCGTGCTTGGTGTCGGGCACGAACAGGCACGGCCGGACGATCGACTCCACCTTCTCGGTGGTCTCGGCCACGTGGTTGTCGAACACACGCTTGGTGAGGTCCTTGAGGTAGGCCATGCCGACGATGTCGTCGAGGTTGTCGTCGACGACCGGCATGCGCGAGTAGCCGCTGCGCAGCGCCAGCGACATGGCCTGACGCAGGGTCTTGCCCTGCTCGATGAAGACCAGGTCCGGGCGCGGGACCATGACCTCGCGCACGATCGTGTCGCCCAGCTCGAACACCGACTGGATCATCTTGGACTCGTCGGTCTCGATCAGCGAGCTGGCCGCCGCCAGATCGACCAGCTCGCGCACCTCGACCTCCGAGGCGAACGGTCCCTCGCGGAATCCGCGGCCCGGCGTGAGCGCGTTGCCCAGCAGGATCAGCAGCTTGGGCAGCGGGCCGAGGAGTCGGGTCAGGCCGACGACCGGCAGCGACGACACGAGCGCGATCGTCTCGGCACGCTGACGGCCCAGCGTGCGCGGACCGACCCCGATGAGCACGAAGCTGACGACCGCCATGACGGCGACCGCCAGCAGCGTGCGGCTCCAGTCGCCGTCGACGTGGTCGGCCACGTAGAGCGTCACGAGGACGACAGCCGCCGTCTCGCTCACGACGCGCAGCAGCAGCACCGTGTTGATGAACGGTGCGGGGTCGTCGAGCATGCCCACGAGTCGCGGTGCACCGGCACGGCCCTCGTCGGCGAGCTCCTCCGCGCGCGCCCGGCTGAAGGCCGAGATGGCGGCGTCGACGCTCGCCAGGGTGCCCGCGAGCGCGGCGAGGACGACCGCCACGACCAGTGGCAGCCACTCGCTCACGGCGTGACCACTCCCCCGGCCTCGGGATCGACGCCTTCGGCCAGCTGCTGCCACTCCACGAGCAGTCGACCCTGGATGCCGAACATCTCGCGGTGCTCCTCGGGCTCGGCGTGGTCGTAGCCGAGCAGGTGCAGGATGCCGTGGACCGTGAGCAGCTCCATCTCGTCCTGCGGGCTGTGGCCTGCCGCGGGAGCCTGCTGAGCCGCGACCTGCGGGCACAGCGCGATGTCGCCGAGGTAGCCCTCCTCGGCGTCGTGGTCGTCGCGGCCCGGCGACAGCTCGTCCATCGGGAAGGAGAGGACGTCGGTGGGGCCCCGCTTGTCCATCCAGGTCTCGTTGAGCCGCGTGATGGTGTCGACGTCGACCAGCCGCAGCGTCAGCTCGGTGGCCGGGTGCAGCCGCATGCGGCTCATCGTGAAGCGGCACAGCCGCGTGAGGGCGACGACGTCGGCGTCGTCGCCGGACTCATTGAGAACGTCGACGTTCACGAGGGTCGCCGACCTCCTTCGAGCGGCCGGCGTCGTACTCGTCGTAGGCCGCCACGATGCGGCCGACCAGCTTGTGCCGGACGACGTCGCCCGCCGTCAGCTGGGCGAAGTGGATGTCGCGCACGTCGGCGAGGATGTCGCGGACCACCCGCAGACCGCTCTTGGTGCTGCCCGGAAGGTCGACCTGCGTGACGTCGCCGGTGACCACCATCTTGGAGCCGAACCCCAACCGGGTCAGGAACATCTTCATCTGCTCGGGCGT
>JALRKU010000360.1 GCA_023254755.1 Aeromicrobium sp.
CCCAGTAGTCCCAGGTTTCCCACGCTGCCGTGTGAAACCGGGGTTCGCATCAACAAGTTTGTTGTTGTTTCCCGGGTTTCCCACGCTGCCGTGTGAATCTGGTGACCAGAGTGACGGGACGAGGTGGGGTCAGCCGTAGGTGTCGCGGGGGCCGCGGCCCTTGACCGACCACGGGCCGCTCTTCCAGCTCGGGGCCTCAGGGCCGCGCACGTCGATGCGCAGGACGGTGCCGTCGCCGAGCGTGTCGTTGAGACGAGCGACGATGCGGGGGGCGAGCAGGCGCAGCTCCTTGGCCCACGCCGTCGAGTCGGTCTGCACGTGGACGACCGCCTCGGCGAAGCCGACGACGGTGGAGTGGCGGGCGACCTCCGGGCCGACGATCGACTCCCAGTCGGAGAAGACCCGCTGCGCGTCGAGCCGCCCCTCCCAGCCCTGCTGACGGATGAGCTCGCCCAGCGCGTCGGACACCGAGATCGGCTCGTCGCGCGACGTGCGGGTGCTGCCGCCCAGCGCGGGGCGACGCCGGCGTCGAGGCGGCCTGCCGGTGGGGTCCGGCGTGGTGCGGCGGTACCGGTCGGTGACGTCGCGCGCCAGGTCGAGCGGGTCGCGCTCGGCAGGCACCTCCTCGCCAGGCACTCCCTCGCCGGGGTCGGTCGCATCAGGCACGGGTCACCTCCCCGGCGGCGACCCGGAACCGGTGTCCGGTGAGCTGCGACGGGACGTCGGCCTCGACCGCCGCCGAGACGAGCACCTGCTCGGCGTCGGCGACGAGGTCGGCCAGCTGCTGGCGCCTGCCCTGGTCCAGCTCGGCGAACACGTCGTCGAGGATGAGGACCGGGTCGTCGCCCTCGTCGCGCAGCAGCTCGAACGACGCCAGCCGCAGCGCCAGGGCGAGCGACCACGACTCGCCGTGGCTGGCGTAGCCCTTGGCGGGCAGCTCCCCGATCGTCAGGGCGACGTCGTCGCGGTGCGGACCGACCAGGCTGACGCCGCGGTCGAGCTCGTCGCCGCGCCGCCGCCGCATCTCCTCCAGCAACGCAGTCCCGATCGCTTCGGGGTCGCGCTCGCCCTCGGGCAGCTCGAGCGAGGGCCGGTACTCGGCCGTGACGTCGCGCCGGTCGGCCGCGGCGTCGGCCGCGACTCGCTGGTACGCGTCGGTCAGGTGCGGAGCCAGCGCGTCGAGAAGCTGGAGTCGACGCGCCACGAGCTCTCCACCAAGCCGGGCGAGGTTCTCGTCCCAGATGTCCAGGGTCGCCACCTCGACGTCACGGCGGCGGCCGGCCGACTTGAGCAGCGTGTTGCGCTGGCGCAGCACGCGGTCGACGTCGGCTCGCACGCCGCCGAGTCGAGGACTTTGTAGAGTAAGCAATGAATCGACAAATCGACGTCTGTCGGACGGATCGCCCTTGACCAGGGCCAGGTCCTCCGGCGAGAACATGACGGTGCGCAGGATGCCGACGAGGTCACGCACCCGAGGCAGGTCGGCCCGATTGACGCGGGCACGGTTCGCCTTGCCCGGCGTGATCTCAAGCTCCAGCAGCGCGGTGCGGTCGCCCCGCACCACCTCGGCGCGCACGATGGCGCGCTCGGCGCCGGCCCTCACCAGTGGGGTGTCGCTCGAGACCCGGTGCGAGTCGAGGCGGGCCAGGTAGTCGATCGCCTCGACCAGGTTGGTCTTGCCCTGGCCGTTCGCTCCGATGAACGCGACCGGTCCGGCGCCGATCTCGACGTCGACGTCCGGGTACGACCGGAAGTCGACCAGGGTCAGCCGACCGACGTGCACGGATCAGTCGCCGTGGGTCAGGCGTCGCGGGGGTCGTGCCCCGCCTCGGCCGCGGCGCGGACGGCGTGTCCGCCGAACTGCTGCCGCATCGCGGCGACCGCCTGCATCGCCGGCGACTCCTCCTGGCGGGAGGTGAAGCGCGCGAACAACGAGGCGGCGATGGTGTGCACGGGGACCGCATGGTCGATCGCGGCCTCGACGGTCCACCGGCCCTCGCCGGAGTCCTCGGCGTAGCCACGCACCTGGCTCAGACCCGGATCGTCCTGCAGCGCCTTGACGAGCAGGTCGAGCAGCCAGGACCGCACGACCGTGCCCTCGCGCCAGGAGTCGAACACCTCGGTGACGTTCTCGACGAGGTCGACCTTCTCGAGCAGCTCGAAGCCCTCGGCGTAGGCCTGCATCATGGCGTACTCGATGCCGTTGTGGACCATCTTGGAGAAGTGCCCCGCGCCCACGGCGCCCGCACGCACGAAGCCGGACTCACCCTCGGGCTTGAGGGCGTCGAACGCGAACTGCACCTTGGCGATGTCGTCGTGAGTGCCGCCCGCCATCAGCGCGTAGCCGTTCTCGAGTCCCCAGACCCCGCCGCTCACGCCGCAGTCGACGTAGCCGATGCCCTTGGCCCCGGCCAGCTCGGCGTGGATCGCGTCGTCGGTCCAGCGCGAGTTGCCGCCGTCGACGATGACGTCGCCCTCGCCCAGGAGTTCGACGAGCTCGGTGACGGTGCTCCGGGTGATCTCACCGGCGGGCACCATGACCCACACGACCTTGGGCGACGGCAGCTGGTCCACGAGCTCGGCCAACGATCCCACGTCGCTCACGTCGGGGTTGCGGTCGTAGCCGGTCACGGTGACGTCGTGCTGACGCAGCCGCGTGCGCATGTTGCCGCCCATCTTGCCCAGTCCGACCAGTCCGATGTGTCCACGAGTCATCTGCTCGTCACTTCCTCTGTGCGGTCGCGGTGCGGAATCAGCTGACGCGTGCGGATCAGCTGAGGCGCACCGGCATGATCAGGTACCGGAAGGCACCGTCGGGGGCGGCTCCGACCTCGGAGACCCCGGCGATGGCGGCCGGCTTGTTCTGCTGCGTGAAGGTGAGCTGGACGACGGGCTCGTGCATGACGCCCAGACCTTCGAGCAGGTAGTTCGGGTTGAAGCCGATCGAGATGTCGGGGCCCTCGATCGTGGACTCGACGGACTCCGAGGCCTGGGCCTCGTCGCCGCTGCCCGCCTCGAGCTGCAGGACCCCGTCGGCGAACGTGAGCCGCACGGGGGTGTTGCGCTCGGCGACGAGCGCGACGCGGCGGACCGAGTCGACGAACTCCTGCGTCGAGACGTACGCCGTGGTCTCGGGCTGCGCCTCGAACAGCTGGCGCACCCGCGGGAAGTCGCCCTCGAGCAAGCGGGTGGTGGTGCGTCGGGTGCCGTTGCCGACGGTGCCCTCGAAGCCGATCAGACCGTCGCCGGTGTCTCCCGACGACACCGCGATCGTGACGTCGCCGCCACCGGTGAGCGAGCGCGCCGTGTCGCTGAGCACCCGGGCCGGGACGAGCGCGTTGGCCGAGACGTCGCCGCGCTCGGGGAACCACTCGAGCTCGCGGAGACTGGCGCGGAAGCGGTCGGTGGCCATCATCGAGATCGTCGAGCCCTCGAGCTCGAGACGCAGCCCGGTGAGCAGGGGCAGCATGTCGTCGCGACCCGCCGCGGCACCGGCCTGGGCGACTGCGGTCGCGAAGTCCTCGGCCTTCACGGTGCCCGACGCCGTGGGCATGTCGGGCAGCTGGGGGTACTCCTCGACCGGCATGGTCTGCAGGCTGAACCGGGCGCTGCCGCAGCGCACCTCGACCTTGGTGCCGTCGAGCGTGACGTCGACCGGCTTCGGTGGCAGCGACTTGACGATCTCGGACAGCAGACGGCCGGAGACCAGGACCCGTCCCTCGCTGCTGACCTCGGCCGGCAGCGTCGCCCGGGTGGACGTCTCGTAGTCGAACCCGCTGAGCGTGAGTCCGTCGTCGGTGGTCTCGACGAGGAGTCCGGCGAGGACCGGGACGCTCGGACGGTTGGGCAGGCTCCGTGCGGTCCACGCGACGGCGTCGGCGAAGGTGTCGCGTTCGATGCGGAACTTCACGAGGTGCTGCCTCTCTGGGAACGAGCCGGACGGGTCGGACGGCCGACGTGGTGAATCCTGCCACGCAGCCGGTCTTGCGCGATAGCCAGGTGAACGGCGCCGGAGCCCGTCCCCAACCCGGGCGCGCCGTGACTTCTTCGGACCTTCGTGTTGATGAAAGGGACCGTAGTAGTCATAGCGTCTGTGGATGCTGTGGACATCGTCGAATTCGGCGAGGACGCGAGGGGCGCGGCATGTTGACGAGCGGTGGACGACGCCCGGGACACGTCACGGGAGCCTGTGGACGTTCTGGATGCGTTCACAGTCAGTTCACATGAAGCTCGCCGCTGTCCACGGCGCACGGCGAGTTGCCCACAGGGTGATCCCCAGGTGTGCATGAGCCTCAGGAGTCGTGTGGTGTGCAGGGGGATGACCGCCGGTGCACACCGGGTCACGGCTGCCGCGCCTGTTGCTTGATGCGGGCCGTGAGCTCGGTGACCTGGTTGTAGACCGCGTGCTTCTGCGCCATTAGCTCGCGGATCTTGCGGTCGGCGTGCATCACGGTGGTGTGGTCGCGTCCGCCGAACTCCTTGCCGATCGTGGGCAGCGACATGTCGGTGAGCTCGCGGCACAGGTACATCGCGATCTGCCGCGCGAGCACGAGGTCGCGGCTGCGGTTGGCGCTGCACAGCTCGTCGATGGAGAACTCCGAGTAGGCGGCCGTCTGCGCCATGATCATGCCGATCGTGATGTCGGGCTCCTCGCCCTCGGCGACCAGGTCCTTCAGGACGATCTGGGCCAGCGGCAGGTCGACGGTCGTGCCCTGCAGGTTGGCGAACGCGGTGGCGCGGATGAGCGCACCCTCGAGCTCGCGGATGTTGGTCTGCACCTTGCTGGCGATGAACTCGAGCACGTCGGCCGGCACCGTGAGCTTCTCGCTGGCCGCCTTCTTGCGCAAGATGGCGATGCGGGTCTCGAGGTCGGGCGGCTGGACGTCGGTGGTGAGGCCCCATTCGAAGCGGTTGCGGAGCCGGTCCTCGAGGGTCGTCAGGTTCTTCGGCGGACGGTCCGACGTCATGACGATCTGCTTGTTCTCGTTGTGCAGCGCGTTGAACGTGTGGAAGAACTCCGTCTGCGTCGACTCCTTGCCCTCGAGGAACTGGATGTCGTCGACCAGGAGGACGTCGATCTCGCGGTACTTGCTCTTCAGCGCCGACGTCTGGTTGTTGCGGATCGCGTTGATGACGTCGTTCGTGAACTCCTCGCTGCTCACGTAGCGCACGCGCGACGACGGGTAGAACCGCAGCACGTAGTGGCCGATCGCGTGGAGCAGGTGGGTCTTGCCGAGTCCGGACTCACCGTGGATGACCAACGGGTTGTACGCCTTGCCCGGGGCCTCGGCCACCGCGACGGCGGCGGCGTGGGCGAAGCGGTTGGACGCACCGATGACGAAGTTCTCGAACACGTAGCGCGGGTTCAGTCGCGCCTGCACGACGCTCCCGCTGGCCTGGGTGGGACCGGCCACGGAGGCCGGCTCGGCGTCCCACGTGGGGACGAAGCGATCGGGCTCCGGCTCGGCCTCGACGACCTCGGCCACGGGCTCGTCGTCGATCTCGACCACGTCGGGTCGGTCGGTGAGCGTGGGTTCGATCGTGACCACCAGGCGCGTCGGTGCACCGAGCTGCTGGCTCAACGTGTGCTCGAGCGCGGGCTTGACGCGGGTCTCGAGCTGGGCGCGCGTGAGGTCGTCCGGCACCGCGACGAGCAGGATGTTGTTGTGCAGCGTCATCGGCTGGGCGGGGTGCACCCAGACCTTCGCGCCGGGTGACAGCGAGTCGACCGCGATGCCCCAGACCTGGCTGAGCCTGTCATCGTGGAGCAGCGGGTCGGCTTCGGTCATGCGGCGAGCCTCCAGTGCTCCGGGCGATGGTTCCACAACGTTATCCACACGATGTGAACGAGGTGCCTGTCACACCTCTTCAGCTGTGGAAATCTCGGGTACCGGCGTGACGCTAGCAGCGTCGCAGGGCGGGTCACAACCGGATTCGCAGAATCGGTGGAACGGGCCCGGCGTGTTGCGCCGAAGGTGAGATGGTGGTCTGTCATCGTGGGTCGGTTTGACCCGGTCCTTCGGCCCCCGTACCGTGGAGTGTCCGTCCTGTGGACGACACCTGCCGCGTGCCCGCGAACCGGCACGGGACACTCCGTTCGTGCGTGTCCCGATCCTCGTTCGTGGGCTCCCGGTGGCCGTCGATCCGGCCCCACCCTTCTTCTGTGAGGATTCGAACGTGAGCAAGCGCACCTACCAGCCGAACAACCGCCGCCGCGCCAAGAAGCACGGCTTCCGCCTCCGCATGCGCACCCGCGCCGGCCGCGCCATCCTCGGCAACCGCCGTCGCAAGGGCCGCGCGAAGCTCTCGGCCTGAGCCCTCGGTGCTTCCGCGTCAGCAGCGGATGACCCGCGGCGAGGAGTTCCGCGCCGCGGTGCGCGGTGGCGCCCGCGGCGCCCAGCCGGCCCTGGTGGCCCACGTGGTGCTCGGCACCGGTGGTCCGACCCGGGTCGGTTTCGTCGTCAGCAAGGCCATCGGCACCGCGACCGACCGCAACCGGGTCAAGCGTCGCCTCCGCCACCTGATGCGCGATCGAGTCGACCTGCTCCCGGGCGGCTCGCGCGTCGTCGTCCGGGCCCTTCCGTCCTCGTCGTCGCAGAGCTCGGCGTCGCTGGGTGACCAGCTCGACGCCGCGCTGCGGCGTTGCGGCGCCACTCGGGCCTGACGTGAAGCACGTCCTCGTCGCGCTGCTCAAGGCGTACCGCTTCGCGATCAGCCCGCTGTACGGCGACGTCTGCCGCTACTACCCCAGCTGCTCGGCCTACGCGCTCGAGGCCGTGCAGGTGCACGGCTCGGTCCGCGGTTCGTGGCTCGCAGCTCGACGCCTGCTGCGGTGCCATCCTTGGGCCCGCGGCGGGCTCGACCCCGTACCTGCCCGTCGTCACGCCGCGCGTGACCACGGGTGCCGTCACGACGACGGTCCATCCCGTCAGGACGAGGTTCGTCCCGACGCACCATCTCGAGGAGAACACTCGTGGGCTTCCTAGGCGACATCGGCTCAGCGATCATGACGCCGCTGTACTACCTGGTGTCCGGCATCCTCCTGGTCTGGCACGAGCTCTTCTCGCTCGTGCTCGACCCGGCCTGGGGCGGCACCTGGATCCTGTCGATCGTCGGCCTGACGGTGACGATCCGCACGCTGCTGATCCCGCTGTTCGTCAAGCAGATCAAGTCGAGCCGCAACATGCAGCTGATCCAGCCCAAGGTGAAGGAGCTGCAGAAGAAGTACGGCCACGACCGTGAGCGTCTCACCCAGGAGCAGATGAAGCTCTGGAAGGAGACGGGCACCAACCCGTTCGCGTCGTGCCTGCCGATCCTGGCCCAGATGCCCGTGTTCCTCGCCCTGTTCCGCGTGATCGAC
>JALRKU010000387.1 GCA_023254755.1 Aeromicrobium sp.
TCCTGCGGCATGGCCGTCGTCGCGGCGCTCGAGGTGGCCAGGCGCGAGGGGCCCGACGCCGTCGTCGTGGTCCTGCTGCCCGACGGCGGACGCGGCTACCTCTCCAAGATCTTCAACGACGACTGGATGTCGTCCTACGGCTTCCTGCGCGAGCCGCTCGACGGCCACACCGACCGGCCCAGCGTCGGCGCGGTGCTGCGCCGCAAGTCCGGCGACCTGCCCGCGCTCGTGCACACCCACCCGTCGGAGACCATCCGCGACGCGATCGAGATCCTGCGCGAGTACAACGTCTCCCAGATGCCGGTCGTCGGCCCCGAGCCCCCGGTCGTCATCGGCGAGGTCGCGGGCAGCGTCAGCGAGCGCGCCCTGATCAGCGCGGTGTTCGAAGGACGGGCTCAGCTGACCGACGCGGTGTCCGACCACATGGAGCCCCCGCTTCCTCTGCTCGGCTCGGGTGAGAGCCTCGACACGGCGCTCGACGCGCTCACCGAGAGCGACGCGGTCATGGTGATCGAGGAGGGCAAGCCCCTCGGTGTCCTGACCCGCCACGACCTGCTGGGAGCCCACGTATGAACGAGCACACGGCATGAACGACGCAGCCGACCGCCACGGGTTCGCGACCCGCGCGATCCACGCCGGCACCGAGCCGAACCCGCTCAACGGTGCCGTCAACACCCCGATCTACGCGAGCAGCACGTTCGCGCAGGACGGCGTGGGCGGCATGCGCGACGGCTACGAGTACGCCCGCACCGGCAACCCGACCCGTCGCTCGCTCGAGCAGCAGCTCGCCGCCCTCGAGGGCGGGGCGTACGGCCGCGCCTTCAGCTCCGGCATGGCGGCCACCGACTGCGCACTGCGGTCGCTGCTGCGACCGGGCGACCACCTGGTCATCCCCGACGACGCGTACGGCGGCACCTTCCGGCTGATCGACAAGGTCTTCAGCCAGTGGGGCATCGACTACTCGATCGCGCCGGTCAGCGACCTCGACGCGGTGCGCGCCGCGGTCACCGAGCGCACCAAGGCGATCTGGATCGAGACGCCCACCAATCCCCTGCTCAACGTCGGCGACATCGCCGGCATCGCCGAGATCGCGCATGCGGCCGGCGCCACCTTCGTCGTCGACAACACGTTCGCGTCGCCGTACCTGCAGCAGCCTCTCGAGCTCGGCGCCGACGTCGTCCTGCACTCGACCACGAAGTACCTGGGCGGTCACTCCGACGTCGTCGGTGGTGTCCTGGTCACCGACAGCGAGCAGCTCGACGCCGACTTCGCGTTCCTGCAGAACGGCGCGGGCGGCGTGCCAGGGCCGTTCGACGCGTACCTGACGATGCGCGGGGCCAAGACGCTCGCGGTCCGCATGGAGCAGCACTGCACCAACGCCGAGGCCGTCGTCGACCTGCTGCTGGGTCACCCCAAGGTCACCCACGTGCTGTATCCGGGTCTGGCCGAGCACCCGAACCACGCGGTCGCCGCCCGGCAGATGCGGCGGTTCGGCGGCATGGTGTCGGTGCGCCTCGGCAGCCGGCAGGCGGCCCTCGACCTGTGCGCCCGCACCGAGCTCTTCACGCTCGCCGAGAGCCTGGGTGGCATCGAGTCGCTCATCGAGCACCCGGGTGCCATGACGCACGCGTCGACCGCCGGATCGCAGCTGGAGGTCCCCGAGGACCTCGTGCGCCTGTCGGTCGGCATCGAGGACACCGCGGACCTGCTCGCCGACCTGGAGCAGGCACTCGCCTGAGGGGTCGACCGTGACCGAACGCCGTCGCCGATCCGTCCTGGGCGACCTGTCCTGGTTCCAGGTGCTCGCCGGCGCCCTCGCCGCGATGACGTCGGCGTGGATCGCCTCGGCCCTCGGCGTCGCCGGCACGATCATCGGCGCGGCGATCGGCAGTCTCGTCGTCACGATCTCGTCGGCGTTCTACCAACGCGGCCTCGACCGTGGACGCACGTTGATCGTGCGCACCGAGGGCGGCACGGTCGTCGAGACGACCGCCGAGCCGGGTGAGACCGTCGCGGCCCTCGACGCCGTCCGCGACGCCACCGGCAGCCAGATCCGGGGCGCCGAGGTCGTCGACGAGCCGCGAGGAGGCGTCCGCTGGGGCGTCGTGGCCCTGACCACCGTGCTGGTGCTGGCCGTCGCCGGTGCCGCGATGGGCGGCTACGAGCTGCTCACCGGTGACTCGTACGGCGCCAGGTCCGACAACCCGCGCCTTGGCGACCCGCTCGGAGACGGTCCGACGACCTCGACCGAGGGTCCCGGCGACGGCACCAGCCCGACCCCGACCGAGGCCTCGTCGACCCCCACCCCGATCCCGACCGACAGCACCTCGCCGAACCCGTCCCCGACTCCGACGGCGCCCGACGAGACCGTGCCCCCGGGCGACACGACGGCCGGGCAGTGAGCGGCCCGCACCCCGGTCGACACGGCCGGAGCCCGTGGCACCTGGGCTCTCCGCGGCGCGAAGGCCGCACCTAGGCTGACGCCATGTCGTCCGAGCTGCTGCCCGTCGTGGTGGCGGCGGCCCTGGCCTTCGTCCCCGTGACCTGGCGGGTCACCCGACACGTCGCGACGCTGGTCCACGAAGCGGGCCACGCGCTGGTCGCCGTGGCGACGGGTCGCCGGCTCAACGGCATCCGGCTGCACTCCGACACGTCGGGCCTGACGGTCTCGACCGGCCGGAGCACGGGCCCGGGCATGATCGCGACGGCGGCAGCGGGATACCCGGCACCATCGGCCGTGGGCCTGGCCGTCCTGCTCCTGGTCGAGCACGACCGTGCGACCTGGGCGCTCTGGGCCGCGGTCGCCCTGCTCGCGGCGATGGTGCTGTTCATCCGCAACGGATTCGGCCTCCTCGTGCTCGTCGTCGCCGGCGGCGCGACCGCCCTGCTCACCTCCCGCGCCGACGGCACGGCCCAGGTCCTCGCGCTGCAGGTCTTCGGCTGGTTCCTGCTCCTCGCCGGCCCCCGGACCTCGCTCGACCTGTGGGGTCATCGCCGCCGCAGCCGGTCACGGACGAGCGACGCCGACCTCCTGGCACGACTCACGCACCTGCCCGCGGCCGTGTGGAACGTGCTGTTCGTCGCGGTGAGCCTCGCGGCCCTCGCCCAGGCCGCCCGCGTCACCGACCTGGTTGGATGGTGACGTGTTCACCGTCGGATCCCAGCTCAGCACCGGCGGCCGCACCGGCGTCATCTCCACGCCGCACGGCGACATCCGCACTCCCGCCTTCATCCCGGTCGCGACCCGCGCAGCGGTGCGCGCCGTGCTGCCCGAGCCGATGCGCGAGCTGGGCGCCCAGGCGCTGCTCGCGAACGCCTACCACCTGTACCTGCAGCCCGGGTCCGACATCGTCGACGAGGCGGGCGGGTTCGGCCGGTTCATGGGCTGGGACGGACCGACGTTCACCGACTCCGGCGGCTTCCAGGTGCTGTCGCTGGGTGCCGGCTTCCAGAAGACTCTGGCGATGGACGCCAAGGGCGTCACCGCCGACGACGTCATCGCCGAGGGCAAGGACCGACTCGCGACCGTCGACGACGAGGGAGTGACGTTCAAGTCCCACCTCGACGGCAGCAGGCACCGCTTCACGCCCGAGGTCTCCATGGGCATCCAGCACCAGCTGGGGGCCGACATCATCTTCGCGTTCGACGAGCTCACCACCTTGATGAACTCCCGCGGCTACCAGGAGCGGTCCCTCGATCGCACCCAGCGCTGGGCCGAGCGCTGCCTGACCGAGCACGAGCGACTGAGCGCCGAGCGGTCCGCGAAGCCGGCGCAGGCGTTGTTCGGGGTCGTCCAGGGGGCCCAGCACGAGGACCTGCGGCGGCAGGCGGCCCGCGGCCTGCGCTCCCTCGACTTCGCCGGCTACGGGATCGGTGGGGCGATCGAGAAGGAGAACCTGGCGACCATCGTCGGCTGGGTGACCGACGAGCTGCCCGACGACCGGCCGCGCCACCTGCTGGGCATCGGCGAGCCCGAGGACCTGTTCGCCGGCATCGAGCACGGCTGCGACACGTTCGACTGCGTCCAGCCGTCGCGGGTGGCCCGTTCGTCACGGGTGTACACCTCGCGCGGCAAGGAGAACCTGCTGGTGGCCGCGTCGCGACGCCGCTTCGAGCCGATCGACCCCGAGTGCGACTGCTACACGTGCGCGAACTACACGCGCGCCTACCTGCACCACCTGTTCAAGGCCAAGGAGTACAACGCCGCCACGCTGTGCACGATCCACAACGAGCGATTCATCGTTCGGCTCGTGGACCGGATCCGTGACGCCATCGACGACGGCACGTACGCCGACTACAAGGCCGACTTCCTCGGTCGCTACACGCCCTGAGGGCCAGCCCCTGACGGCTAGTAGGTCGGTTCGGCGGCCTTGATGCGCGCGATGACCTGCACCGTGACCGGCATGACCAGCAGCTCGACGAGCACCTTGAACACGACACCGACGACGAAGTAGTTCAGGAACCCCCCGATCGTGTCGATGCCGATGGCACTGGCCGCGATCGCGCAGAACAGGAAGGTGTCGACGACCTCGCCGGCACCGGTCGATCCCGCCAGTCGGGCCACGAGCCGCTTCTCGGCCGTGCGCGCCTTCATGCGGGTGAGCACCCAGGCATTGGTCAGCTGGCCGCAGACGTACCCGACCACGCTGGCGAGGACGATCTGACCGACGGGACCGAGCACGGCGGAGAACGCGTCGTCGTTGCCGTAGAACGACGCACCGGGGATCCGGGCGACGACGGCGAACGTCGCGACCGCCAGCAGCGCCGTCGCGAAGCCCGTGACGATCGCGCGGCGGGTGGCGCGGAAGCCGTAGACCTCCGACATCACGTCGCCCAGCACGTACGCGAGCGGGAAGAGCACGGCGCCGCCGTCGATGATGAGCGGCCACAGCTGGATCGGGCCGAGGGTCAGCGAGCCCGCGCCGATCTCGATCGGCTTCGCGGCGACGACGTTGGACACGACCAGGACGACGCAGAACAGCGCGACGATCGTGGCGTAGTGCGCCGATCCGGTCGAGGCGAAGCGGACGTCAGGTTTTGGTGAGGTTGCCTGAGAACTCATGGTCGTCATCCTCTCATCGGGGCACCTCTGGAAGAATCGCGGCATGAGCCTGCCGACCCGGACCGACGTGCTGGTGGTCGGCGCCGGACCGGCCGGGTCCGCCACGGCCGCCTGGACGGCCGAGCTCGGTCTCGACACCGTGCTCGCCGACGCCGCCACGTTCC
>JALRKU010000476.1 GCA_023254755.1 Aeromicrobium sp.
ACCTGCGCTGGGACTCCCTGGGCGAGTTCTTCGCGCTCGTCCCGAGCCTGGAGCAGTACGCCTCGACCACGGGCAACACCAAGGCCCAGGTGCTGGCCGACGCGCTCGACCGCGCCACGGCCACGTTCCTGGAGAACGACCGCTCGCCGGGCCGCAAGCTGGGCACGATCGACAACCGCGGCAGCCACTTCTACCTGGCCCTGTACTGGGCGCAGGAGCTCGCGGCGCAGACCGACGACGCGGAGCTCGCGTCGGCGTTCAGCAGCCTGGCCGAGAAGCTGGCGGCCGAGGAGTCGACGATCGTCGAGGAGCTGCTCGCGGTCCAGGGCAGCCCGGCCGACATCGGCGGCTACTACCAGCCCGACGTCGACAAGGCCGACGCCGTCATGCGTCCCAGCGCGACGCTGAACGCGGCGCTCGCCAGCCTCTAGTCGTCGCCGAGGCCGCGGGCGTGCAGCGCGTCGCCGGTCTCGAGCGCGCCGGCGACGGTGCGGATCGCGAACGGCACCAGCAGGGCCCGTGGACTCCGGTCGAGTCCGCGGGCCCTCGCCGCGTCTCGGGTCTCGACGGCCGTGTCGAGCAGCCGGGGCAGTGCCGAGAGCACCAGCGAGAACGCCAGGGCGACCCGTTCGGGGCGCACGCCGACGGGTCGCAGGGGCGCCAGCCCCCGCTCGACCGCGGTCAGCACGCGGTCGACCGGCGTCGTGGCGGTGAACACCAGCCCCACGACGAACAGGGCGAGCAGGTCGCCCGACACGGAGACGGCCACCTCCCAGCCGCGCTGCCAGGCCTGGAACGCCGACACGATCGCGAGCGCGACCAGCAGGCCGCGGAGCGATCGCAGGGTCCGCCGCGCGTCGAGCCGGGCCCACGCGGCGAGCGCCAGGGCGACGCCGAGGCAGGCGAGCGCCGCACGCCATCCCTTCGTGCCGATCACGGCCACCGACCACGCCGCGACCAGGCCGAGCTTGGGGCCGGCGGGCACACGGTGGAGCCAGGTCGTGCCCGGCCGGTAGCTGCCGATCAGCCCGGTCACGCCGACACCAGGGACCGGTAGTGGGCGACCGCCGCGTCGGGCGCACCGTCGAACACGACGCGGGCCGCGTCGACGACCACGACGCGGTCGCACCGCGCGGCCAGGTCGAGGTCGTGGGTGATCAGCACCAGCTGCTGGCGCATCGAGAACAGCTGGTCCGCGACCTCGCGCGTGTTGCGCAGGTCGAGCAGGGTGGTCGGTTCGTCGGCCACGACGACGTCGGGCTCGGTCGCCAGCACGCCCGCCAGGGCGAGCAGCTGCTTCTGGCCGCCCGACAACGCGTGCACCGTGACGTCGGCGCGATCGGCCAGGCCGATCCGTTCCAGCACCTCCAGCGCGCGGGCCCGCCGCTCGTCCCGGTCCTTGACGCTGCGCCGCAGCGACAGCGACACGTCCTCGACGACCGTCGGCATGACCAGCTGCGCGTCGGGCTGCGAGAACACGAAGCCGACCCGACGCCGCACCTCCCGCCCGTGCTCGGCGACGTCGAGGTCGTCGACGAGGACCCGACCCGTTGTCGCGACCGCGAGGCCGTTGACCAGGCGCGCGAGCGTCGACTTGCCCGAGCCGTTGGCGCCGATGAC
>JALRKU010000482.1 GCA_023254755.1 Aeromicrobium sp.
GATGCCGATGATCGGGCAGCCCGTCTTGATGGCGAGGTCCATGACCTTCGTGATCTTCTCGCCGTACACCTCGCCGAGGCTGCCGCCGAAGATCGAGAAGTCCTGGCTGAAGACGCACACCTGGCGGCCGTCGATCGTGCCGTAGCCGGTGATGACGCCGTCGCCGAGCGGGCGGTTCTTCTCCAGCCCGAAGTCGGTGGCGCGGTGGCGGGCCAGCGCGTCGAGCTCGACGAACGAGCCCTCGTCGAGCAGCTGGTCGATGCGCTCGCGGGCACTCTGGCGGCCTCGAGCGCTCTGCTTCTCGTGGGCCCGCTCCGCCATCTCCACGAGCGCGGTGTCGCGCCGCTCGATGAAGTCGGCGAGCTTGCCCGCGGTGGTGTGAAGCTCGGGCTTCACCTCGATGTTCTCGGTCGACACATCAGCTCCTGATACTCAGTCCGACTGGATGATACGCAGTGTCATCTGTCACGATCAACCCATGGCCACCGACGAGCGATCACCCGTTCGCGAGCGTATCGTCGAGTCCGCGTTCGCGCTGTTCCGCGAGCACGGGTACGACCGCACGAGTGCCGAGGACATCGCGGCGGCCACGGGGGTCAGCCGGAGCACGTTCTTCCGACACTTCGGCTCCAAGGAGTCGGTGATCTTCCCCGACCACGACCTGCTGCTCGAGCGGATCGAGGAGCGGCTGCAGGCGACCACCGAGCGCTCGGCGCTGCGTGCCGTGGCCGACGCGGTGCGGATCGTGCTGTTCCACTACGTCGCCGAGGGCGATCGCGCGCACCAGCGCTACGAGCTGACCAGCACCGTGCCCGCGCTGCGCGAGCGCGAGCTGGTCAGTGGCGCGCGCTACCAGCACCTGTTCCGGCGCTATCTCAGCGACTGGGCCGACGGGACCAACGAGGCCGAGCTGCGCGCCGAGCTGATGGCGGCAGCCGTCGTCGCGGCCCACAACCAGGTGCTGCGACGGTGGCTGCGCGGCGAGAGCACCGACCCGCGACTGGAGATCGACGCGGCCCTCGAGGTCGTGGTCACGGCCTTCGGCGAGCGCGACGACGAGCCGCCCGCCATCGTCGTGGTGCCGGAGGGCACGACCCTGGAGTCCGTGCGCGCGGCGATGCGGCGGTGGGCCGCCGGGGTTAACGACGGTTAACATGACGGCATGACGTCGTCCCCCGAGCACGAGTCGTTCCGCCGCACCGTCCGCGAGTTCGCCGAGGCCGAGATCGCCCCCCACGTCGCCCGGTGGGACCGCGACCACCACTTCCCCGTCGACGTCGTGCAGAAGATGGGGGACCTCGGCCTGTTCGGCATCACGGCGCCCGAGGAGTTCGGTGGCGCCGACGGCGACTTCACCAGCCTCTGCGTCGCGATCGAGGAGCTCGGTCGGGTCGACCAGTCCCTGGGCATCACGCTCGAGGCCGGCGTCGGCCTCGGCATCAACCCGATCCTGACCTACGGCACCGCGGAGCAGAAGGCGCAGTGGCTGCCGGACCTGGTCGCCGGGCAGCGGCTCGCGGGCTTCGGGCTGACCGAGCCCGGCGCCGGCTCCGACGCGGGCGCCACCAGGACCCGCGCCGAGCAGGAC